>CALFFK010000111.1 GCA_937957975.1 uncultured Neomegalonema sp. | reverse complement strand
CTGACCCAACGCCCCGGCCAGACAGAATGGACGGAGAATGATCTGTCCGGGCGGTACTGGACGCGCGCGGATGACCGCTATGTAGAGGAACCGCGCGAAGATCTGGTGCCGGAAGTGGATTTCTCGGAGTTCAACCCGGCTTTCGCCGGGACGTATTTCGAGGAGGTCCATCGGGAATTATCGCGGCGCTTTCCCATCGGGCGCACGCGGGTGCTGTCGAAAGGCCTCTATAACTGTAATTCGTGGCATCGTGACCCGGAGCCACGCCTGCATATTCCGGTCGTGACCAATCCCGGCTCGCTGTTCGTGGTGAACCATCATGTCACGCATCTGCCCGCCGATGGCTCGGTCTATTTCACCGATACACGAGGCTATCATACGGCGATCAATGGCGGCGAGACGCGGCGGGTGCATATCGTGGCCGCATTGGCCTATCCGCCGGTAACGGCATGAACGCCTATGCGTCGATGGGGCAAAGCAAGGCCGATGCGGTCTGTGACTTTCGCTCCGATACGCTGACAACGCCTTGCGAGGGGATGCGGGCGGCGATGGCGGCGGCGGAAGTCGGTGATGATGTCTATGGCGAAGACCCGACAGTGATGCGGCTGGAAGAGGCGCTTGCGGCGCGGTTGGGAAAGGAGGCGGGGGTTTTCTTCGCGACGGGCACGCAATCGAACCTTGCCGCGCTGCTGTCCCATTGCGGGCGGGGCGATGAGGTGCTGGTCGGTGAACACCAGCATATCCGCACGAGCGAGGCGGCGGGAGCGTCGGTGCTGGGGGGCATCGCGATCTGGCCGCTGGCGCAAGGGGTGGATGGAGTCATTTCAGCGGAAGCCGTGCGGGCAGCGGTAAAACCGGATGATACGCATTATCCGGTTTCCCGACTGCTGTGTCTGGAAAATACGCTGGGCGGGGTGGCCGTGCCGCTGGATACAATGCGAGCGACGGCGGATGCGGGACGGGGCGCCGGGCTGGCCGTGCATCTGGATGGCGCGCGGTTCTTCAATGCGACGACTGCGCTGGGCTGTTCCGCCACTGATCTTGCGGGGGCATTCGATACGGTGTCAGTGTGCCTATCAAAAGGGCTGGGTGCGCCGGTGGGGTCGGTTCTCGTGGGGGAGTGGGCGGTGCTGGAAAAGGCACGGCGATGGCGAAAGATGCTGGGCGGCGGAATGCGGCAGGCGGGGGTTATCGCGGCAGCAGGGCTTTACGCGCTGGAACATACGGTGGAGCGACTGGCCGAAGACCATGCACGGGCGGAGCGGCTGGCCGGGGTATTGCGCGAAGCCGGAGCAACGGCACGACACGCAACGAACATGGTGTTTCTGACGATACCAGATGGGCAGTATGGCGCGTTACGCGATCATATGGCCGAACGCGGGGTGAGCATCGGCGGAGAGGCCAGGGAGGTTCGGCTGGTGATTCATCGGGATGTGGGGGATGCGGCGCTGAAAGTCGCGATGGCCGGATTTTCAGACTTTTTCAGGGTCTGAGCCACGATATTGGGGGGACTAACTCGCTTTAAAGTTGACCCCTTTAATCTTGTAATCCATGACATTCTTTCACCTTAGAGGGGAAAAGAATGAAGTATCACTCAATCTATATGGGTTTTAGCATCGCCCTTGCCTGCGCCACAACCGCCGCCAATGCTGAAAGCCCATTTCAGCACGATTTTCAGTCGATGGTCGAACAGCTTCCGATTGCCGATCAAAAAGTGTCGATGACACCAAGACCAATCGTATTCAGGGGAAAGGAAACCCCCGGCCAGCATGATTGCTTATGGATGGGGCCAGTCTATGCCGGGGCGTTCAATATCGCGTACCCTGATGGGGGCGCAGTCTACTGGGCAACCGCGTTTTCAATGCCAGAGAACACACCGGGCGCTTATCTGGAGATTGCCGGCAGCTTTCCGCAGGCGCGCTATATGTCGCTGCACAGCTATACCGAAGGCGGTGCGCCCTACGATCATATCATGGATGTGGACATCCAGCCCGATGCGGGCAGCGAAAACCCCTATCTGAGCGGCAGTTATGACGGCGCGATGCGCTACACCCTGCGCGTTATGCAAGGCGCGACACCGGATGTGCGCGCACCGAACACTGTCTATTTCGGTCCCGCAGACAAGATGGATCGAAGCCCCCTGATGATACGCCATTACATTCCTGAAACCGGCGATGACCTGACGGGCGGCGCGGGCCTTCCCTCGGTAACGCTGGTGATGCCGGATGGTACGCGCCTCAGCGGTCAGGCCGCCTGTGATGCGCTTGGCAGTCCGGGGCCGGACGACCCAAAGCGTGTGCTGTTCTCGCCTGCGCTGGCGCAAGCAGATTTCGACCAAATGCTCGAAAAGCCGGAGGTTTCGAAAAACTACCTGCATACGAAAAAAGAAGACTGGGACGTTTTCTGGGACCCGCGCATCAACCTGATGGCGTTCATGTCGCCAAAGCTGCAAGAAGTGATGAAAACCGCAGCACGGGTTGGATTCCTGCCGAAAACCTCCGGCTTCTATGCCAATCTGGACAATCAGTATGTGTCCATCACCCTGAACGAGGATTTCGGCAAGGTCGTCGTGATTGAGGCACAGCTGCCCCGGATACCCGACCGGGGGGCCGATATGGCGCAACCGGAAAACTATGACCTGCGATACTGGTCATTATGCAGCAATGAATCGCTCGTCACGACACGGTTTTCGGATTGCCTTTACGACAGCGACATCGCGCTCACAGACGATCGCCGCTACAAAATCGTCGTCAGCAAGGCAGCGAACCGGCCCATCAATGCGCGTAAGGAATGTGGTGTAAGCTGGCTCGATTGGGGCGATGCAGGCGATGGCGCAGGGCATCCCCAGATCACGGCGCTGCTTTTGCGGAACATGGCCCCGAACCCGAATTTCGGCGCAGCAGTTCAGGATATTGCGGGGCCGGGACTGGAAGCGGCAACCATGGGGCCGTATCTGCCCAAGCCAATCTACACGACCAAGGCCGCGTTTGAAGGCCGGGGGTGTTGAGCCGACAACCTTTGACAAGGATGCCATAGGGGCGGGTTAATCTCGCATCAGAAGAGTATTCCCGCGTCCATGCGCGGGAATGACAAACACGGTCAGTGGCGACCAAAGAGCGTCAGGAATTGCGCCAGGAGCCAAGCATTTCCTGACATTTTTTGGCTCAACCTGATCGCCGATTACTCTAACTGTATTCAATACCTATGATCTCGTAGCCGCGCCCGCCGCCAGGGGTGGAGACTTCGACGCTGTCGCCCTTTTCCTTGCCGATAAGAGCGCGGGCGAGGGGGGAGTTAAGATTCAGAAGGCCCGCTTCGATCTTGGCCTCGGCCTCGCCAACGATCTGGTAGGTCTTTTCCTCGTCGGTATCTTCATCGACGATTGTGACCTTTGCGCCAAATTTTACAGTATCGCCGTTCAGGGTCGCCGGGTCGATCACTTCAGCACGGGACATCATGCTTTCGAGTTCGAGAATGCGGCCCTCGATAAAACTCTGACGTTCGCGCGCTGAGTGATATTCGGCGTTTTCTGACAAATCGCCATGCTCACGGGCCTCGGCGATAGCCCGGATCACCTCAGGGCGATCCACGGATTTAAGCTGTTTATGCTCTTCCTCAAGGCGTGAGTAGCCAGGGGCCGTCATGGGAACTTTATCCATGGTCGTCAGTGCTCCAGCCCCGATTTTATGCCGGGACTTCAAACGAAAAGGGACGAGCCAAGGTTAACTGACTCGATTCAAGGCAACCGAAAGTAAGACTGGAGAGGCGCAACTTCAAGTGCGCCGTCACGCAGGTTGTCGATTGCTGCCGCCGCCGCCGCCGAACCCGCCGCTGTTGTGAAGTAAGGCGTCTTGAGTTTCAGGGCCGTGGCACGAATGTCAAAGCTGTCACGAATCGCCTCCACGCCCTCGGTGGTGTTGATGACGAGCTGAACGCCCCCGTCCTTCATGCGGTCCACAATATGGGGCTGGCCCTGCATGACCTTGTTGATGCGCTGTACCTTTACCCCGCGTTCAGCGAGGAAGCGGGCGGTTCCATCAGTGGCGAGGATTGAAAAGCCACAGGAGACGAGGCGCTGTACGGTGGCGACAGTGGCTTCCTTGTCAGCATCCTTGACGGAAATGAATGCCGTCCCGGCCTTGGGCAGCGTAACGCTTGCACCAATCTGGGCCTTCAGGAAAGCGCGGTTGAAGCCCTTGTCCAACCCCATGACCTCTCCGGTAGAGCGCATTTCCGGCCCCAGAAGGGTATCGACACCGGGGAAGCGGGCAAAGGGGAAGACGGCTTCCTTAACCGCAACATGATCAATCCGGCCCGGTTCATGGGGAATGTCGGCCAGTTTTTCACCCGCCATGATGCGCGCGGCAATCTTGGCAATGGGGATGCCGATAGCCTTTGCAACGAAGGGAACAGTGCGCGAGGCGCGGGGGTTCACTTCAAGAATGAAGATGTCATCGCCCTGAATGGCAAATTGCACGTTCATCAGGCCGCGTACATTCAGGCCATCGGCCAGAAGGCCGGTCTGGCGTTTCAACTCGGCAATGGTTGCATCATCGAGCGTGTGGGGCGGCAGGGAACAGGCGCTGTCACCGGAATGGATGCCCGCCTGTTCGATATGCTCCATGACACCCGCCACAAAGACAGTCTCGCCATCAGCCAGCGCATCCACATCCACCTCGATGGCCCCGCTGAGATAGCTGTCGAGCAAGAGCGCGCGACCGTCGGAGACTTTCATGGCCTCAGCGATGTAGCGGTCGAGATGGGCCTCGTCGCGCACGATCTCCATACCGCGCCCACCAAGGACGTTGGAGGGGCGCAGGACGACGGGATAGCCAATCTCCCCCGCTTTCGTCTTCGCCTCTTCCTGAGTGAAGGCGATGGCATTGGCGGGCTGTTTGAGGCCGAGGGCGTGGAGGAGCTGCTGAAACCGCTCGCGGTCTTCGGCAAGGTCGATGGCATCAGGAGAAGTGCCAAGAATGGGGATGCCTGCGGCTTCGAGCGCGGGGGCGAGTTTGAGGGGGGTTTGGCCGCCAAACTGAACGATTACACCGAGCAATTCACCGTTTTCCTGCTCCTTGCGCAGAATGGCGGTGACATCTTCGTCGGTCAGGGGTTCGAAATAGAGGCGGTCGGAAGTGTCGTAATCCGTGGAGACGGTTTCCGGGTTGCAATTGACCATGATTGTCTCGAAACCACGGTCTTCCAGCGCAAAGGCGGCATGGCAGCAGCAATAATCGAATTCGATGCCCTGCCCGATGCGATTCGGGCCACCGCCAAGAATGGCGACCTTGCGGCGATCAGAGGGGTTGGCTTCGCATTCGGCAACACCGCCATGGTCGGCCTCGAAGGTCGAGTACATATAGGGCGTGATGGCCTCAAATTCGGCGGCACAGGTGTCGATGCGTTTGTAAACCGGCTCAACGCCGAGGGCATGGCGACTGGCGGTGACATCCGATGCCTTCTTTCCGGCAACCGTGGCAAGGCGGGAATCGGAGAAGCCCATTTGCTTGAGCATCCGCATCCCGTGGGCAGTATCGGGAAGGCCATGTTGCGCGATCTGTGCTTCGGTTTCCACGATTTCAGCGATCTGGCGCAGGAACCATGGGTCGAATTCGGTGATGCGGTTAATTTCATCTATAGCCATGCCATCGCGCATGGCCTGGGCGATAACCCTGATACGATCCGGGGAGCGGCGGCCAAGCTCGCGGGTCAGGGCCGCGCGGCGGTCAGCATCGGTCGAGCCGGGGATGGGGAACTCGTCAAGCCCCGACAGGCCGGTCTCCAGCGACCGCAGGGCTTTCTGGAGGCTTTCCTGAAAATTGCGGCCAATCGCCATGGCCTCACCAACGGATTTCATTGCGGTGTTGAGGTCATTGGTCGCGCCGGGGAATTTTTCGAAGGCGAAACGCGGGATTTTCGTGACGACGTAATCAATGGTCGGCTCGAAGCTGGCCGGGGTGGCCCTGGTGATGTCATTTTCCAGTTCGTCCAGAGTGTAGCCGATGGCAAGTTTTGCGGCAACGCGGGCGATGGGAAAGCCAGTGGCCTTGGACGCCAGGGCAGAGGAGCGGGAGACGCGGGGGTTCATCTCGATAACGACCATGCGCCCATCCGCCGGGTTCAGGCCGAATTGTACGTTGGAGCCACCCGTCTCAACGCCGATCTCGCGCAGCACCGCGATGCTGGCGTCACGCATGATCTGGTATTCCTTGTCCGTCAGGGTCAGGGCGGGGGCGACCGTGATGCTGTCGCCGGTATGCACGCCCATGGGATCGACGTTTTCAATGGCACAGATGATGATGGCATTGTCGTTCCGATCCCGGACGACCTCCATCTCATATTCTTTCCAGCCGAGCAGGCTTTCATCAATCAGGATCTGGCTCATGGGGGATGCGTCGAGACCGCTGAGACAGATACGCTCAAAATCCTCGCGGTTATAGGCAATGCCGCCACCCGTACCGCCCAGCGTGAAGGCGGGGCGGATGATGGCGGGCAGACCCAGCGTTTCAAAGGCCGTCCATGCCTCGTCCATCGTGGTGGCGATTTCGGATTTTGGGTTTTCGAGACCGATACGGGTCATGGCTTCCGCGAAGAGTTTACGGTCCTCGGCCATGGCGATGGCTTCGCGGTTTGCCCCGATCAACTCGACGCCGTGACGGTCGAGCGCGCCGGATTCAGCGAGTGCAAGCGCCGTGTTCAGCCCCGTCTGCCCGCCCATCGTGGGCAGAATCGCATCAGGCTTTTCCTTCGCGATAATCAGCTCGACGATTTCGGGGGTAATTGGCTCGATATAAGTGGCATCGGCCAGTTCCGGGTCGGTCATTATGGTGGCAGGGTTTGAATTGACGAGGATGACCCGATAGCCCTCCTCCTTCAATGCCTTGACCGCCTGTGCGCCGGAATAATCAAATTCACAGGCCTGCCCTATAACGATAGGCCCGGCTCCGATGATCATAATGGAAGAAAGATCGTCGCGCTTGGGCATGGCGGCCTCGATTCATTGTTCAGGCAAACGCGCGTTGTCTAAGCCCTTTCTGAAGGGACGGGAACCCCTGTTAACGCGGATTATTGTCTGAACAGTGAAATGCGATCAGGTCAGGCCGGAAATGATAAGGATTGCTGTGCACACGAAGAGGCGTTTTCGGGATTTTATTCGGATCAGCATTCACACCGATGCCCCACGGGGATTGATTATTCTGCCCCCGAACCAGCAAACAGGGATTATGTCCCGCACCACATCCTGAGCAGGATAAAAACCATCAATCTGCAAGGCGGTTGGTATAAACCGGGACGCTTACTGGCGGTAGAAGACGTGTGTGCCGTGTTGCGTGGTACGGGTCAGGGATTTGGCCCAATAAGGCTTCACGTAAGTGGCGTGATAATGGGTCGCCTCCAGCGTGATGTGACGACGTTCGCCCTTCATCAGAAGGATCGCGACATCATGCGCGCGTTTGGCAGCCTTCTTGTCGATCATCCGCTCTGGCTCGCCATCGCATTTATACGAAAACTGGCAGGAATTGCGGCGGCTTTCCCCCTGGGAGACGACCTCACAGACGGTGTCGGGATAGCGGCTGCTGTCAACGCGATTCATAATCACTTCAGCGACCGCGATCTGACCTTCGATGCTTTCGCTGCGAGCTTCATAGTAGATTGCTTCGCTGAGGCAGTAAAGTTCCCGCTCTGCACCTTCAAGCTTCATACGGTTCGGAGCGCGGCCCGGCAGCAAGGCAGATTTCAGGATAACCTGCTCGGCAGCGTCAGCCCCTTCCTGTCCGGCCATCGCACGACCGGCAGCGAGGTTGTCGTAATATGTGAGTATACGCTGCGATCCGATACCAGACGCCGGGGCTTCCGGTGTTGTGATCGGGCGCGCAGGTCCACTGAGTGATCCGAAGACGGCCCCGGCCATTTCAGCATCGGAATCGAGATATTTGATCCGGGTGGAAGCATCCGCCGCAACCGCCGCCGCGCCAACGGCATAGGATTCAATGTCACCACCAACGCCAAAACGGATCGTTGGCTCGGCAGGACGCTCCAGAGTGTTTAACGATCCGGGAAAATTAGAGCCAATGTCACGGGTCGCCTGGGCATCCAGGCCGAAAACGGCCATGATTGCAAAGGTCACAGCAACTGCCTGAAGCTTATATCGCATTGAAACCCTCTGTCGTAAGCCCATTGAACGTCGCTCGCCCCCGAGCTTTCAGACAAGTCGCATATCGCTTACAGTGTTCGACCGTAAGCCCTGCATCTTACCAGATTCTAAACACATCCGGTGTCACTGAACGATAAGAGCAATAAGTTTGATATAAAAAGTATCAAAATGCAAGGTTGTCTTGTGCAGCGCACCATTTCCTGAGCGTCTCCGCATGGTGAGTGAAGACCGTTTCCAGTGGCGGCGTTTTGCATGATGCCCGAAATTTTGCAAGACCGTAAGTTCCAAAACAGGTCAGTATGCCGTCTTCATACCAACGAATCGCCTGAGCCTCGCGCACCGTTTTTCGATCCCGAATGACCGTATCGTCCGTGTATAGCGCAAGCAGGGTTTCCAGGCTTTCGGACAGCCCCTCACCCGTTCTGGCAGAGACGAGGTGGATGGCAGTTTGCAGGCCATTTGCTTGCGTTACCGACAGGGCAGACCGTAAATCGGCCGCAGCGCGACGTGCTGACGCACCGATGTCAGCCTTGGTAACAAGGATCATATCCGGGACTTCCATAACGCCGGATTTGAGAAACTGGAGCGAATCGCCGGAATCGGGTTGCACGCAAAGAACGGTCGCATCAGCGATGCCCGCAATCTCGATTTCAGACTGGCCAACCCCAACCGTTTCGACGAGTACAATATCGTGCGTGGCCTGCATCAGCATCATCGCGGGAAAGACGAGATCAGATAAACCGCCCAACCGCCCGCGTGTGGCCATCGACCGGACGAAAACACCGGGATCAAGCGGATCAAGCGAAGCAAAGCGGGCGCGGTCGCCAAGGAGTGCGCCGCCCGTGCGAACCGAACTGGGGTCAACGGCGATAACGGCAACGGTTTTATCCATTGCCCGCAATCGGGCGATCAGGGCGTCAAGAAGGGTGGATTTGCCAACACCGGGGGGGCCGGTGACACCGACGGTGAGGCCGCGTATCTGAGCAAAGGCCGCGTCAAGCAAGGCCGTGGTTTCCGGGGCATGGGGGTCGCGCTCGATACGGGCGAGAGCCTCGGCAAGGGCGCGCTTGCCGCCAGAGCGAAGGGGTTCGAGCAAAGTCACTCGCCCCGCTCCCGCCGGATGGTTGCCTGTGCGGCGGCAAGGCGCGCGGCGGGGGCGCGGTAAGGCGAACAGGAGACATAATCCATGGCCAGCGATTCGCAGAAGCGAATGGTTGCAGCATCGCCCCCATGCTCACCGCAGATAGCAACGGTCAGGTCAGGGCGCACTGCCCTGCCCCGCTCGGCACCGATACGGATCAATTCGCCCACACCTTCCTCATCGAGACGATGAAACGGATCGAAGGCCAGACCGCCCCGTGCGATGTAATCACGAATAAAGCGCCCCGTATCATCGCGGGAGAGGCCGTAGGTCATCTGGGTCAGGTCGTTCGTGCCAAAGCTGACAAAATGGGCATCCTCGCAGATACGATCACAGCGCAGGGCGGCGCGGGGGGTTTCGATCATCACGCCCATACGCCAGGTAGGGGCGCGCCCACTTTCGTGGCGCAGGGATGCAGCGATGGAATCGAAACGGTCGCGGAACAGGGCAGCCTCGCGATCTGTAGAGACGAAGGGGATCATAATCTCCAGATCAACAGGAGTGCCCTTTGCCATTTCTACGGCCAGCGCAGCCTGAAAGATTGCACGGACCTGCATGTCGTAGATTTCCGGGAAAAGCACACCGATGCGGCATCCACGCCGCCCAAGCATGGGGTTGAATTCGCTGAGTTCCTCGATCCGTTCCTGCAGGTCAGTGACGGCAACATCCATATCGCGCGCCAATTCCCGCAGAGCCGCGTCAGTATGGGGCAGAAATTCATGGATGGGAGGGTCGAGCAACCGGATACAAACCGGAAGCCCGTGCATCGGCCCCATGACGCCGATGAAGTCAGTACGCTGCAGGGGCAGGAGCACGGCGAGCGCCGAACGCCGGGCATCCGGGGTGTCAGAAAGGATAAGCTGTTGCAGCGCACCAAGCCGACCGGGGCGGAAGAAAGCGTGTTCGGTGCGGCAAAGGCCAATGCCGTCTGCGCCAAGGCGGCGGGCAATCATGGCTTCCTCGGCAGTATCGGCATTGGCGCGCACACGCAGGCGACGGCGGGCATCGGCCCACTCCATGAGCGTGGCCAATGCAGGGTCGGGTTCCGGCTCGATCATCGGCAATGCCCCGGCAAGTGCCTCGCCCGACGTGCCATCTATGGTGAGGATGTCACCCCGGCGAACAGGCTTTCCATCCGACCCGGTGAGGACGCCCGCCGTGACATCAACCCGCGCATCCCCCGCACCGCAAACGCAAGGCTTGCCAAGTGAACGGGCGACGACTGCCGCATGACTGGTCATCCCGCCACGAACCGTCAGCAATCCGGCGGCAGCATACATGCCGTGGATGTCTTCCGGGCTGGTCTCCAGCCGCACAAGAATGGCGGAGCGGTTCTTGGCCGCAAGGGTTTCGGCTTCGGTGGGCGTGAAGACAACTTCGCCGGAAACAGCACCGGGGCTGGCCGGAAGACCGCGCGCAATGACGTGGCGGGGGGCGGCGGGATCGACCTTGGGGTGCAAAAGCTGTTCAAGATCAGCGGGAGCAACGCGCAACAGGGCTTCATCACGGGAGAGGGCGCCACTTTCGGCCATCCCGACGGCAATGCGCAGACCCGCGCGGGGGGTGGTCTTGGCGGCGCGGGTCTGGAGAAGCCAGAACGTGCCATTCTCGACGGTGAACTCGATTTCCTGCGCTTCGCGGAAATGAGCCTCCAGCGTGGTGGCATAGGCCTTGAGGCTGGCGAAGGCATCAGGCAGGGCGGTCTGCATAGTGTCCATGCCAGAGCGACTGCGCACCGCATCCTCCTTGGTCAGCGGAGCCGGGGTTCGGATGCCGGAGACAACATCCTCGCCCTGGGCATTGGGCAGGTATTCGCCGTAAAGGCGGGGTTCGCCCGTCGATGGGTCGCGGGTAAAGGCAACGCCCGTGGCCGAACCTGAACCGAGATTGCCGAGAACCATGGCCTGAATGGTGACAGCCGTGCCACTGTCATCGGGGAGGGCCTGAGCGGTACGATAACGGCGGGCGCGGGGGCTATTCCAGCTATGAAAAACAGCGTTGATGGCCCCGAAAAGCTGGGCTTCAGCGGTTTCGGGAAAGGGATCATCGCCCTCCTCCGCCACAAAATCGAGCATATGGGTGTTCAGGGCCGCGAGGATCGCAGCATCCTGTGTTTCGATACGGTCAATGCCTTTCGCCAGAAGCCAGTCATCCACGGCATCGTCCAGATCATCCTCATCAACACCAAGCATCGATGTGGCAAGGGCCGGGATCAGGCGGCGGCGGCAATCTTCGGCCAAGCGGGGATCGCTGGCGGCAAGGGCCGTGTGGGCAGCATCCGTCAACCCGATATTGAGGATCGTGTCGAGCATCCCTGGCATTGAAACCGGCGCACCGGAGCGGACGGAGACGAGAAGCGGTTTCTGATCGGAACCAAAGGTGCGCCCGGTGGTGGCCTCCAGCCAGCGCAAAGCCCGGTCTATGGCCTCATGGGTGGCCCCATCCAGCGCGTCCGTCTCGCGCCAGCGGCGAAAGACATCCATATCAAGGATAAAACCGGGAGGCACA
>CALFFK010000110.1 GCA_937957975.1 uncultured Neomegalonema sp. | reverse complement strand
CGACCGGAGCTTCCATGGTTCGCGTTACAATCACGATCAACCGCCGCAAACACGCTTCTGACGGCAACAGAATCGCCAGCATCCTCCGCCTCGCCGCCCGCGCCATAACCGCACCATCCGGCAGCATCGAGAGCATAACCGATACCAACCCCAACAGGGCCGTGCGGTTCGTCTCCAAAACAAGCTGCCAGTTCATCCAGAAATCCGTTTCGTTGTTTGTGAACAAAACAGACCATAAAAAAGAACAAATCGCAACACCGCGCGCTGCAAACCGTTATCGATCAAAGACAGGGACTTGACGTTAAGACCCCCACGCGTAGACGCTATGCGCCATATCCAATGCGGACGGCCCTTGCCTCCAAACCCTATGAAACAGGCCACCCGTAACGATGTTTGAGCCGATGTGTGATGGAGATGAACCAGCGGTCATCGCGTTGTGGGAAACCTGTGGTCTTACCCGCCCATGGAACGATCCGGCATCAGATATTGCTCTCGCGCGGGGTCGCCGCGAATCCGACATTCTCGTTCATCATGAAGGCGGTGTTCCGGTCGCGACGGTCATGGTTGGCCATGATGGCCACCGCGCATGGATCTATTACCTCGCCACCCACCCTGATCACCGCCATAAGGGTTTTGCAAGCGCAGCCATGAAAGCGGCGGAAAACTGGGCCATCGCACGAGGAGTGCCAAAGATGCACCTGATGGTCCGCCCCGGTAATGAAGGCGTCATCGCTTTCTATGAAGGATTGGGCTACGAAGACGGTAATATTCTGGTAATGCAGAAATGGCTCGATACGGGGCGCGCGGCGCTTTATCCGGGGCCACCGGAAAGGACAATCGAATGAGTGTTCTTGGCGTCATTCTCGCAGGGGGTCTTGCGCGACGTATGGGCGGGCAAGACAAGGCATTCCTGTCACTGGATGGTCAACCGCTATTGAATCGCGCCCTTGCGCGCCTTGCGCCACAGGTTGATACGCTTGCGATCAACTCGAATGGCGATCCGGCCCTGTTTGCAGGGTACGACGCACCATTGGTCCCTGATCTGGATGATAGCCGCGCGGGGCCACTGGCCGGAGTGCTTGCGGGTCTCGGTTTTGCCGAAAGCATCGGTGCATCGCATGTGGTGACGGTCGCGGTCGATACGCCTTTTTTCCCGTTTGATCTGGTCACACAATTGCGCGCCGTCGCGGAGGCCGAAGCCACACCCCTCGCCTGTGCCGCAACGGGTGAGCGCACCCATCCGGTTTTCGGCCTCTGGCCTGTAAGCTTATATACTGACCTTGCCGATGCACTGGCTTCCGGCGAGCGCAAGGTAGACCGCTGGACCGCCCGTCATGGCTGTGCGATTGCGCGTTGGACAGCGGACCCCTTCGACCCCTTCTTCAACGTCAACACCCCGGAAGAGCTGACAAAAGCTGAAAGCCTCGCATGAAGCTCTATGGCGTCACCGGCTGGAAAAACAATGGCAAGACCACGCTGGTCGAACGGCTTGTCACGGAAATCGCTGCGCGCGGCGTTACTGTCTCCACCGTCAAACACGCCCACCACACCTTTGATCTCGATCAACCCGGCAAGGATTCATGGCGTCATCGCGAGGCCGGGGCACGGGAAGTCATGGTGTCGGGCGGCTCCCGCTGGGCCTTGATGCGCGAATTGCGAGGTGATGACGAACCCCCGCTTGCTGATCTTCTTGCACGGTTATCCCCCGTCGATCTGGTCATCGTTGAGGGCTATAAACGCGACCCTCATCGCAAGATTGAGGTGCGCCGTGCAGTGGCAGCGCAAAGTCTTATTGCCACTGATGACCCATCCATCCGCGCGCTTGCGACCGATACGCCCTTCACGGGCTTTGATCGCCCCCAATTCAATCTCGATGACGTCGCGGGAATTGCGGATTTCATTCTCAGGGATGCGTTGCCATGGCCCTGAAGAATGACTGTTTCGCATTGCCTGCCGGTGTTTCATGGACTCCGGTGGATGATGCGCTGGCCGACTTGCGCGCCCGCCTTTCACCCGTCACGTCGGTTGAGGCCGTTTCTCTAGACACCGCGCAGGGCAGGGTACTGGCGCAGGATATTCGCGCCCCGATTTCCCTTCCTCCCGCCGATAATGCCGCCGTGGATGGCTACGCTGTTGCCCATGCCTCGCTGACCTCCGATGGCGAACAGCACCTTATGGTGGTGGAGGGTCGTGCGGCGGCGGGCGCACCATTCGGTGGTACAGTCGCAAAAGGACAGGCCATCCGCATCCTCACCGGGGCTGTAATGCCCAACGGCACCGATTCGGTCGTCATGGATGAGGATGTGGAACGCGACGGCGCAAGCCTCTCATTTGGTTCGGGTCTGAAAGCCGGGGCTAACCGCCGCAAGGCGGGGGAAGACATCGCAGCAGGTGATATTGCCCTCACCGCCGGAACACGATTGGGACCGGCGGAACTGGCACGGCTTGCCTCCATTGGCGTTGCGTCTATCAACACCCATGCGCCCTTGCGGGTGGCGATCTTCTCCACTGGCGATGAACTGGCCGACCCCACGGAGACGCTGTTACCGGGGCAGATATACGACGCAAACCGCGCCATGCTCCTTGCGCTGGCAAAGGCACAGGGCGTTGAGCCAATCGACCATGGGCGCATCCCTGACAGCCCCGCCGCCATTGCGGATGCCCTGACTTCAGCTGCGCGCGGGGCAGATGCTGTTATCGTGTCCGGTGGTGCATCGGGTGGGGATGAAGATCACGTCTCGCGTGAACTCTCGCGCATGGGAGCCATGGCGCTTTGGCGCATCGCGATGAAACCGGGGCGCCCCCTGGCATTGGGCCAGATTGACGGTGTGCCGGTATTCGGTCTGCCGGGTAATCCGGTCGCCGCTTTTGTTTGCTTCCTGATCTTCGCGCGCCCGGCCCTTCACCGTCTTGCCGGCGCGTCATGGCCAGAACCGGTTGGCTATCCCCTCACGGCGCGGTTCCCGGCAAGGAAAAAGCCCGGACGCACCGAACTGTTACGTGCCAGAGCCGATGGCATCGGGGGCGTCGAAAAATTTCGTTCCGATGGCTCCGGCCTGATCGGCGGGTTGGTATGGTCGGATGGTCTGGTCATGCTCGAACACGCGCGTGGCCCGGTGGAGGAAGGCGAAACCGTACGTTTCCTTCCCTATGCCGGGTTTGGCCTGTCGTAAGCACCTTACGACGATAAACGACCGGCGGCTTCGGAAATCATCATATAGGCCCGTCCGGTGCGCGTATTCGACAGATCAACGATAAGTTGCTCGTTGTCGGTTTCATTCAGAAGACGACGGCCCATCGCTTCATAGCGATCCATGAATTTTGCGCACAGATGCTCAAACCCCTTGTCGGTGTTCAGTTTGGCGCGAATACGGCTTTGCTCGACCGGGGCATGAATGCCATCGATCTTTTCGCCTCCTGACCCGTCGAGATGGTTTCGCCATGTCACCACTGGTACGAGCCGGGGGGCATAATCTTCCATATAGAGGTCTATATCGGCCATTGAGGCGAGGGTATCCTCGGCACATTGCAGCAGCGATGCAGCTTCGGGGTCGGTCAGAACGTCATAGAGGGCATCCAGCGTTTCAATATCCTCTTCGCTTTCGGGGAAGTTGGCGGCGCGGGTGAATTTTTGCCAATCGATCATATGGCGCCGTTCCAGCTTGAATGGCGCATCGTCGCTGTCGTCCAGCATATCAACGTCGAGGGCTTCGTATTCCTCTGGCTCGTGGTCCAGGGCTGTCGCTGATGGAGTCGCCCCGGCGAGTGCCGCTGCTCCGGCCCCAACAGCCGCTGCTGCCATCCCCATTCCGGTATCGCGACCGTCACGGTCGTTGTCATGGTATCCGGTGGGGGCGTCAGGCGCATCCCTGCCAGACTCATCAAACGGATCGGCGGTAGCAGTGCGATTACTGATCGCGGCGCGTTCCTCGTCTGTCAGGGTCGGGCGATTCCATTGTGCATTTGCCTTTGCTTCGGCAAGGCGTGTGCGCAGGGCGGCCACACCCTCCACAGTATCTTCTTCATCACCGATGAAGTCAGCTTCGGTGGGAGACGTACTTCCCTCATCCGGCACAAGGCCTTGCGCATCGGCTATCATGTCGTCTGCGGCGTCGCTATCCGCTGCGGCCTCGACCCGCACTTCGTCCAGCGCAAAATCCGTTACGTCTGCAGACGGTTCTAAATCCACGTCCCGATCAAGTCCCGCCGTCACGGCAGCGCCAATCCCGGCCATACCAGCCGCCGCAACACCCGTACCCACGGCACCCAATGATGCGGATTCAGCCGGGGCAGCACTGCCTTGATTGCCGGTGACACGTTCCAGTGCTTCGCGTTCTGCACGCAGGGTCGTCGCAATGTATTTTGCCCGCTTTTCGGCTCGCTCGGCCACATCGTCGATATTGCTCGCCTGTGTTGAGAGGGCTTCTTCAATGGCGCGCATTTGCGAATGCAGGGCGCTGATGGCGTGGGTGGCCCGCTCGACTTCCCGGCGCAGGTGGCGCGGCGTATCTCCCGTTACCTCGCCTATCGCGCCCAGAGCCGTTGGTCTGCCCGTTGCTTCGGCAGTTTGGGCAACCTGCGTCAGTCGCAGGGCGGCGTTGGCAAGGTTTTGCGACTGGTGTTTCAGCTCTGCTGTTCGGCGCATCAACCAGGCTATGATCCAGATCAACAGCAACGGCCCAAGAATAGCGGCGGCAATAAACATCCAGTCGTCCGTGCCAATCCGCGTCCCGACCACATCAATCGCATCGCCGGGATTATCGGGCAGCGAGTACCGCGCCCAACAAAAGGCCGCTACGGCAGCAATCCAGACGAGCGAGGCCAGCGCGGCAACGAACAGGGCATTTAAACCACTGCTGGATCGCTGTACGGGCCGCGTCGTCGTATTTGCCGAATGCGCCCTGCTTTCCTCGCCGGGCCGATCAAACAGATCGTCCAGCGGATCTGCATCGGCGGACAGGACGAGTGGTTCCTCACGCATGGCACTCTGGGTCATAACAGGCGTTCCCGGTCTTGGCGTTAATTTCGCTCACAGTAAACGGGTACGTTGTGAAACGGTAGTGAAAAGCGGCGGGTATGCGGAGGGGATTTTGCACGTTGTGCGAAAGGGTTACGCAAAATTGCTCAGTTATCACCCCTCTTTTATGTTCCCACAGCGTGTCTTGCCGTCCTGATAGAGGTGGGGCAGAATGTGTCGGCGGTACAAAAGGTGGATGACCGGGAGAATTCAAATCACCAGGAATATCCTCGTCTTTGACAGTGGAGTGGGCGGTCTGTCGATCCTGCGCGAACTGCGATTGTCGCTGCCGCAAGCACGGTTGGTTTATATCGCGGATGACGCCGGATTTCCCTATGGAGATTGGGAAGAATCTGCGTTGACCGAACACATTCTTTTACTCTTTGATAGGCTTATTTCGACCCATAACCCTGATCTTTGTATCATTGCGTGTAATACTGCCACGACGATTGCCATTGATCCACTCCGGCAACGCTTTCCTGTAATGCCCTTTGTTGGCACGGTTCCCGCGATCAAACCTGCGGCAGAGCAGACTTTTTCAGGGCTGTTTTCCATTCTTGCGACTCCCGGCACGGTGAACCGCGCCTATACGCAAGACCTCATTGCCCGCTTCGCTGGTGATTGCGATGTCACCCTGGTTGGCGCACCTGATCTCGCCATGCTGGCCGAGCGATACCTGCGCAACGAGCATGTAGATGATGATGCCCTGCACACACAAATCGCCCCGTGTTTTGTCGAGCGGAACGGCAAACGCACAGACATCGTTGTTCTCGGATGCACCCATTATCCCTTTTTGGTCAATCGAATGCGAAAGCTTGCCCCATGGCCGGTTGATTGGCTCAACCCGGCGGAAGCCATTGCCCGCCATGTCCGGTCGCTGATGGTCGAAAAACCGCTTTTACGCACAGGTGATTCCGACCTCGCATTCTTCACCGCTGGTGATCCCGATCTGATTACGGCTGTTCTTGTGCGTAGCTTCGGGTTGTCTCCATATTCGGGGGACAATCTTATTCCTCATGCTGGACCGGCAGCGCCGTCTCGTTCCTGAGTTCTTCCATCGACAGCAACGAGGTGACGTTAAAAATTTCGATGTCTTCGATCAACCGTCGGTAAAAGGCATCAAAACTGCCCGCATCGGCCACACGCACCTGAAGGATGTAATCAATTTCCCCGGCCAGACGGTGGGCGGCGCAAATCTCAGGATGCCGATTCACGGCCTTGGTAAATTTCTCCAGCCAATCGGCGCTGTGGCGTGAGGTGCGAACTAGCACGAAAAAGCAGGCACCGAGTCCCAGCGCCTCTGGTGATACAATGGCCACCTGACGTTCAATAACCCCGGATTCGCGCATCTTGCGGATGCGATTCCATACTGGCGTTTTTGAGGAACCGACCCGACGCGCGATCTCTTCCATCGGCACGGTGGCATCTATCTGTAACTCGTGCAGGATACGCCGGTCGAGCGCATCAAGCACCGGTTTTGCCACTGTGGCAGTCATGTCTTTCCCCTCCGGTCATTGGTCGGATTCAGGTTTACACATTGCATTTTCA
>CALFFK010000109.1 GCA_937957975.1 uncultured Neomegalonema sp. | reverse complement strand
TCGGCACCGCCACTCATCATAATGATCGGTGTTCCGCCTGCTTTGCGGTCGAATTCCTTCACCAAATGTATGCCCGAGTCGGGGCCGAGGTGCAGATCGACGAGAGCGACATCGAATTCGGCGCTGGCCAGAGCGGCCTTTCCGGAGTCGAGCGTGTGGAAGCAATCCGCTCGCCACATGCCTGAGGATGCCTTATCGACATAGCGGGCAACGAGACGCGCATCCTGGGGATCGTCGTCAATGATTGCGCAGTTCAGGCGAGTATTCAGCATCGGCGTCTCGTTTTGCAATTACCGTGCTGTGGATAGGATTAAATTCCGAATGTTTCGTTAAAAGTGTCGAGATGCTTAGCCGTGATTCAGCGAAAAAGCTCGTGCTGAGTCATCGGGCCTCCAATGCGTAAAAATTGGGAGATTCGAAGACGGCGCTGCGATACCAAGCAAACAAGAGCGACGATCAGCATCTCGCCAGCAAGGGGAAATGGTCGGAGCGGCAGGATTCGAACCTGCGACCCCCTGTACCCAAAACAGGTGCGCTACCAGGCTGCGCCACGCTCCGACTGAGGCGTTCGATATACCAGCTCTGAAGGAAGGGCAAGCATGGTTATGTGCGTTTTATCGATAGAGTTTCACAGTATCGCCAACTTTGATCCCCATTGCTCCGGCTTGCCCGCCATTAATCTCAAAAACTGCGCGCACAGGAACCTCGGATTGCACAGGTTGCAAGGAGTGTGGGACCGCATTGGGCGAGATCTGGAGAATCGTTCCGTCATTGGCGATGAACAGCATGTCGAGAGGAATGAGAGTGTTTTTCATCCAGAACGAGGCAATTTGCTCGTTTGGATAGATGAACAGCATTCCGGCTTCCGGGCTGAGAAACTCACGAAACATCAGCCCGCGTGAGCGTTCCTGCGGCTCATCGGCAATCTCAATATCGAAACGATGGACAGAATCGCCTGAAATGATTTCGAGAACGCCATTCGAAGCGGTTTCAGCGAGTGATGACGGCACTGTAAGGACAGCGAACATTGCCGCAAGAAAGCTACGCCGCATCATTGTCTGAACGAATAGTCCCAAGGTCGCACCTCGCTGGCCATCATGCCGCGTGGTCCCCGCATTACCCGCGCGAGAACCGCTTCACCAGGGGCAAGATCGGGCAGGCCGAAACGGCGTAGCACTTCCATATGAATGAAGATATCCGAAGCATCGCCAATCATATTACCGAATCCAAATCCCTTTGCACGATCAAACCACTTCACCCGTACAGGCACAAGATCACCATCTTGAACGGGATACATGTCATCATCGTCAGGATTGGGGTAGTCGTCCAGTTCATCCGTAACCTGTGCGCTGTCATCCAGTTCGAGTACGCGGGTTGCTTGGGCACCTCGCTCACCGCGCACAGCATCGCACACAATTCTTGCGTTCTCCGGCACGGTACTAAAACCAGCAGAGCGCAGTACAGACATATGCAGCAACACGTCGCCGCTAAGGTCGTCCAGCGGTTCATCTGGAACGATAAAGCCATATCCCTTTACGGGATCAAACCACTTTACTTTTCCTACCGCTCGAAACGGAGTTTCGACAGCCAACTACGTATACTCCAGAACAAGTTACACGCTCCCTGCCTTGAGTATAACGCAAAATTTTATGGTGTGGGCAAAAACTTTGAAACGACCCCTGGTTTTGTGATGCAGACCACAGCGCGCGTGATTGCGGCTTTCAACCATCCCGGTGATGATTATAAAGGAGCGTGATGGGGAGTGGTCCTCTGGACAGACAGAAAGTTGCAAACGATGAAATTCACCTTTTCCTGGTTGAAAGACCATCTGGAAACCGATGCTGATATAGAGGCGATTAGCGAGGCACTGGTTGATCTTGGGCTTGAGGTGGAGGGCATTGAAGACCCTGCGGCACGTCTTGGTGCGTTTCGTATTTGTCGGGTGATCGAGGCGGTGCAGCATCCTGATGCGGATCGTTTGCGTCTTTGTCGGGTCGAAACATGGCCGCAAGGGCCGGATGGACCGTCCGAAGAAGTTCAGGTTGTTTGTGGTGCGCCGAATGCGCGTACGGGCCTCGTGGGAGTCTTTGCCGCGCCGGGAACACATATTCCGGGGACTGGTGTGGATTTGAAGCCAGGTGTGATTCGCGGTGTTGAATCAAACGGGATGCTTTGTTCAGAACGTGAGCTGGAGCTTTCTGATGACCATGACGGCATCATTGATTTGCCGGTCGATGCGCCGTTGGGTGAACGTTATATCGACTGGTGCGATTTGAATGATCCGGTGATCGACATTGCCATTACACCGAACCGACCCGATGCACTTGGGGTCAGGGGCATCGCGCGCGATCTGGCTGCACGGGGATTGGGGACGCTGCGCCCCATGGCAATCGAGCCTGTGCCGGGCAGCTTCGACTGCCCTATCGGCGTCACGTTGCAGGATGATGTGGCAGACAAGGCTTGCCCGCTGTTCATCGGCCGGATGGTGCGTGGTGTGAAGAACGGCCCGTCGCCGGATTGGCTACAACACCGGCTGCGGGCCATCGGTCTGCGCCCGATTTCGGCATTGGTCGATATTACGAACTACCTGACCTATGATCGTGCCCGCCCGCTGCATGTTTTCGATGCAGCAAAGGTGACGGGGAATATCCATGTCCGTCTGTCGAAGCAGGGTGAAACGCTTCTGGCTCTTGATGACAAGGAATACACTTTCGATGATGCCATGACCCTGATCTGCGATGATGCAGGGCCGGAAGGGATCGGTGGCGTGATGGGCGGTCAACCATCCGGCTGTACACCGGAAACCACCGATGTGTTCATTGAGGCGGCGTATTTTGATCCTGTGCGTACGGCGGCAACCGGGCGCAAGCTGCGCATTCATTCCGACGCGCGCTATCGGTTTGAGCGGGGCATAGACCCGGCTTTTACCCGTGACGGGATGGAGATGGCCACACGTATGGTACTCGATCTATGCGGAGGGGAAGCTTCCGAACTCGTGATTGCAGGGGCCGTACCTGATACCGCGCGCAGCTATGATTTGCGCGGCGACCGGATCGAGACGCTTGTGGGTATGAAAGTCGCGCTGGATGAACAGGTGCGTATTCTGGGCGATTTGGGATTTGGTGTGGAGCAAAAGGAAAATGGCTTCACCGTCTCGGTGCCGTCATGGCGCCCCGATATTCGCGGGGAAGCGGATCTGGTTGAGGAAATCGCGCGAGTCTCGTCCCTGACGAAACTCGTATCCGTACCTTTGCCAAAGCGCGATGCAGGAGTTGCCAAGGCGACCCTGACGCCGATGCAGAAACGGGTGGCGGGTGCGCGTCGCGCTCTGGCGGCGCAGGGCATGAACGAGTGTGTCACCTATAGCTTTATCGGGAATAACGAGGCGGCCCATTTCGGGGGAGGGCTGGATGCGCTGAAACTGGAGAATCCGATTTCTGCGGAAATGTCGGATATGCGGCCCAGCCCACTGCCGGGTTTGATGGCGGCAGCATCCCGAAACAACGCGCGTGGGTTTGCCGATCTGGCGCTGTTCGAGGTTGGCAGTGGCTTTTCAGGCGCGGAGCCGGGGGAAGAAACTATCCTTGCGGCAGGGCTTCGTCTTGGCGCGAACGCTCCACGCGAATGGATGGGTGAGCGCCGGGCTGTCGATTTTTTTGATGCGCGAGGCGATGTGGAAGCCTTGCTTGCGGCACTTGGCGCGCCTGTTGACCGGATGCAGACAGATCGCGATGTGCCGGACTGGTTGCATCCGGGGCGTGCTGCGAATTTCCGGCTTGGTCCGAAAAACCTGATCGCGACTTTTGGCGAGGTACATCCAAAAGTGGCTGCGGCTTTTGATTTTTCGGGGCCAGCGGTTGCGTTTATGGTGTATCTGGAGGCTATCCCGTTCCCCAAAGCCAGGTCTCGCGCACGCCCTGCGCTGGAACGCACGAATCTTCAGGCTGTTGAACGCGATTTCGCCTTTGTTGTTGATACGCGCACCGAATCCGAAGCGATCCGCAAGGCTGTACGGTCGGCGGAAAAGGCACTGATCGAGGGAATAACAATATTCGACGTGTTTGATGGTGAAGCAGCGGGGAAACAACTTGGCGAAGGGCGTAAGTCCATCGCGGTTTCCGTTCGCCTGCAACCGAAAGACAAAACCTTCACCGATGAACAGATCGAGGCTATCGGAGCGAAGATTGTGGCGTCGGTGGAAAAAGCGACGGGTGCAACACTCAGAGCCTGATGCACGCATCCTGTGAGTGTTTGATGTCGCGAATTTACAGCTTGTTTCAGTGTATATTGCGATGCACAGACTCCCTTCTTTAATTCAGGAGCGCGATATGAGCATTGTACAGGAATTCAAGGATTTTGCCCTTAAGGGGAATGTCGTTGATATGGGCGTTGGCATCGTTATCGGGGCAGCGTTCACCACCATCGTCACGTCGCTGGTAAAGGATATTATTAACCCCATCGTCGGCTTCTTTGCCGGTGGAGTCGATTTTTCCAATCTCTTCCTCAATCTTGGGTCAGCGGAATATGCGAGCCTTGATGCTGCACAGGCCGCGGGCGCGCCAACGATCAATTACGGCCTGTTTATCAATGCGATCATCTCGTTCCTGATCGTGGCCTTCGTATTGTTCATCATTATCAAAAATGTAAATCGGTTAAAGAAAGACGCCGGTGAAGAAGAGGAAGAGACACCGCGTCAGGAGGTGTTGCTTGAAGAAATCCGAGATGCCCTGCGCGCCCGTAGCTAACTGATCAGCGCGCATGTATTCGTCAATGAAAGGCAGTCGGTTCAAATAAGGTGAGATCTGGGGACAGAACTGTTTCCGGAGTAATTTCCCGCCTTGACTGATCGCCTTTCACTCTGCCGCCTCTTCGTGATACGCCGTCCTGAAATTGAAGGAGACGACCATGGATTTTGGATTGAAGGGTAAGCGCGCTATTGTCTGCGCGTCGTCACGAGGATTGGGGCGCGGATGCGCCGAGGCGTTGGCAGAAGAGGGCGTCGATCTTGTTCTCAATGGGCGCACGGAAGAGACATTAACGGCAACAGCCGCTGCTATCCGTGATCGCTTTGACGTCACCGTTGAGACTGTGGTGGGCGATATTGCGGATGCGGGATTACAATCCGAATTGCTGGAACGTGCAGGCGAAGTGCATATCCTTGTCAATAATGCGGGGGGGCCACCTCCGGGTAATTATACGGATTGGGGTCGCGACGACTGGATCGAGGCGCTCGACAACAACATGATTACTCCAATAACGCTGATGAAGGCCGTGTTACCGGGTATGATTGAGCGTAAATGGGGCCGGATCGTCAATATCACTTCTGGCGCTGTAAAGGCTCCGATCCCTGTTTTGGGCCTATCGAATGGCGCGCGGGCGGGGCTTACCGGCTTTGTCGCGGGCCTTTCGCGTCAGGTTGCCGAGCATGGCGTAACGATCAATAATTTACTGCCCGGCCCGTTCGATACTGATCGTATCCGCAAGACTGTCGAATCTGCTGCCGCCGCGCAGGGCAAGTCGGTCGAGGAAGTGCTGGAAATCCGCAAGGCGCAGAATCCTTCTCGCCGTCTTGGTGAATCATCCGAGTTTGGTGCGTATTGTGCGTTCCTGTGTTCTCAACAGGCCGGATACGTCACTGGTCAAAATCTTTTGATGGATGGTGGGGCGTATCCGGGGACGTTGTGATTTGCTTCTGGCATATCAATTCTACGTCAAAGCCTGTTCACCCGCACGACGGGCGTTTCCATGTCCATTAACAGGACATATCCATTTCTTTGAAAAGGGCCGTGCCCCATGATTTCCGACTCGATTTTGCTGCTCGTTCTGACCGCTGGTGTGTTGATTGCCAGCTTTGCCCTGTCGCCAAAAATAACCAGCGTTGACGGTTTTTATGATGGTAAAAACGTGCGGGGTGAGGCACCGGGACTTTGGACTCTGGTGCTCAGTCAGGTGACGACGTGGATATTTGCACGTTCGCTTCTGACCGCCGCTGTGCTGGGTTTCTATTATGGCACGCCCGGCGCGATGGCTTATGCCGCCTATTACTTTTCGTTCCTGACGGGTGGAATGATTATCGACCGGCTACGCTTTCATTATGGCTATGGTTCGATCCAGACTTTCCTGTCGGATCGGTTCGGACGCATGGGCACGGTTTGTTACAATTTCGTCATTGCTCTTCGTCTGGTATCTGAAGTCTTTGCTAACCTGTTGGTTGTCGGCACGATCTTTACGGCAACATTTGGTGCGACTCTGTTGGGTGGTGTGTTTGGCGAAGCGGTCGGTGATGGCGGTGGTTTGGCCATCGTTATTCTTGCATTGGCAGGGATGGCATATTCGATGCTCGGCGGTTTGCGCGCATCTTTGAAAACTGATGTTTTTCAGATGATTGTTTTTCTCGCCGTGTTCGGCATGGCCTCCATCGCGCTGGTAACGCATGATTCCTTTGACTTTGGTGCAGCGATGCGAGCGGAAGGAACAAGCGGGGCATTGCCGGGTTGGGTTTTGCTCGCGGTTGCGGGTTTGCAGGTGATTTCCTATCCGATGCATGACCCGGTGATGATGGATCGTGGATTGCTTGCCGACCGCAAAACGACGGCGTGGTCATTCTTCCATGCGTTCTGGATTTCGGTGCTGTGCATATTCGGCTTTGGTCTGTTTGGTGTGCAGGCTGGTCTGCTGGCCGAAGCGGGTGAAGGGATGCAGGCGGTTTGGGTGCGGATGTTCGGGCCATGGGTGATGGTCGCCGTAAACATGGCGCTGATCGTCTCTGCGGTTTCGACGCTTGATTCTACGCTGTCCAGCGCCTCTAAGCTGGTGGTTGTCGATATGCGGGCCTTGCCACGCACGGTGATGAGCGGGCGAATCGTGATGGCCGGGTTCATGCTGGTGGGTTTGCTGTTTTGCTTCTTTGGTACGCAGGATCTGTTTGGGGCGGTTGCGGTTTCAGGCACAGCCTCAATGTATCTTGCCCCTGTGATACTCTTCTCGCTCTGGGGTGGAGTGCGGGAGATACCAGTCTGGAGTTACCTGGTTTCCTTCGTTGCTGCCGTTTCCGGGGCAGCTCTGTACTTTCTCATCAATGGTAAAAAGCAGGTTGGCCTTGATGCCATGATGGCAATGGGCGTTGAGCATAAATACACGGCATTGCTCTACATCTGCATTACGGTGCTGGTCATTGGGTGCGGTGCATTTGCTATCGGTGCGCGCAGCGCGCCGCGTGCGCGCGTGGCGTGATACGGCAAAATAGAAGATTTTGAACGGAGCCGGATATGACAGAAATTGACTGGAAACCCGTCGCGCCCGATGGCGAGCGTGAAGCGCGCCGATATATCGACTATTTCACGCGCAGCGGAATCACCAAGGGATCGGTGTTGAAATCGGTCGAGCTGACCTATGCCCGTTCAAACGTCTATTTCGATGATACCTATACTTATTTCGAAAAGACGGGCGTTTTTGAGGTTGCCTGTGCAAAAGGGTGTGCGTTCTGCTGCCATACCATGGTGAGCGTCCTGCCGCCTGAAGCGTTCTATCTTGCCAATTATATCCGTACGCAGCTCGACCCGGAGGCATCGCGTGCGATGATCGACCGGATCGTGGCGCACGACGCCGAGAACCGTGGTAAAAGCGGCGCGGCGCGGCATGTGGGGCGTATTGCCTGTCCGATGCTGGACCCTGAAACGCATCTATGTACGGTCCATGCGGGGCGTCCGTTGACCTGCCGTTCGATGCATAGCAGTGATGTCAAAGCCTGTCGTACGGCGTTTGAAACGCGCGATGCGTATCATCCGGCACCGTCCCATGCGATGTTCTTCAGAAATACGCAGGCTTATTACGATGCCTATGGCAGTGCGCTTTATGACTCAGGGTTGTTCGTGGAACCTTTGGAACTGAACGCTGCATTGGCCACGATCTTCACCGAAAAGAACGTCTTCGTACGATGGTTAAAAGGTGAGAACCCGTTTGAGGCCGCGTTGGCGTCCCATGCCCTGACGGATGCGCCCCCGCCGCCATGATTACTGTAGATCGACGGAAAGTTCTGCTTGGCCTTGGTGGTGTTGCCTTCATGCCTTCGTCCCTGTTGGCGGCGGCCCCGACTGACATTGATGCGGCACTTGATGCCATTGGCGATGCGCGGTTCGTCGCAATAGGGGAACGGCACGACAATCCGGCGCATCATGTGGTGCAGGCCAGGGTTGTGAAGGCGTTACGGCCTACTGGCATTGCCTTTGAGATGATTCCCAAGGCGCATGAAGAGGCGGTCAACTTGCTCCGCCGTGAAGATGCTTCGCGTGATGATCTGGCGACGGCACTCGATTGGGAAGATAGCGGCTGGCCCGACTTCGCGCATTACGCCTCCATTATGGAGGCAGCCCCGGAAGCATATATTGCGGGTGGAGGGCTGTCGCGGGATTCGTTGTCCGCTATCTATAAGCAAGGTGCGCCCGGTCTGGGGGAGGATATGACCATCCGCTACGGACTGGATGAGCCGCTATCCGCCGATGTCGAAGCGGCGATGCTCAACGAGCAATATGAGGCCCATTGTGGCTTGCTGGACCGTGCCAGATTATCGCCGATGGTATCGGTGCAAAGGGCATGGGATGCATCATATGCCGAAGCATGGCGACGGGCGGGTCTGCATGGCAAGGGCAGGGTGGTTCTGATTTGCGGCAATGCCCATGCGCGACTTGCCGGTGGAGCGCCAGCCTATCTCAAAAAAGCCATAGCGGATGCGACAGTCGCGGCGATTGGTCAGACCGAACATGGTGATGAGCCTGTGTCAGCCGAGCTGTATACGGCAACGATCAGTTCTGCGCGCCCTGAACGAGGTGATCCGTGCGAGCGGATGCGGGAGTCTCTCAAAAAGAAATAGTGCTGTTATTTTCTGACGAGAAAAATCAGCGCATTCCCCTCACGAGATTGATTGATAAGATTATACCCCTGCTCTGTGCAGAAGTGGGGTACGTCGATCACCGCCGCAGGATCATCAGCTTTAATCCGTAAGATTGCGCCTTCTGCCATTCCCTTGAGGCGCTTGCGTGCTTTTAGTACCGGAAGTGGGCAGCGCAATCCGAGCGCGTCGAGTGTTTCTATCGGATCGTCGTTTGCCATTCCTGCTCCTGCGCAAAAGAAAAGCCCGAACCT
>CALFFK010000108.1 GCA_937957975.1 uncultured Neomegalonema sp. | reverse complement strand
TCGTTCGGCAATGTGCTTTGTCATAAAATATCCAGTGCTTCGCGCATCGCTTGCCGACTCCACTTAAACGCATAGTGCAGGGCCAGATCAGTGGTCCCCATGGCAAAGGGGGTCGAATCAGTCTTCCCCGAAATGCTTCCGCAGTCCGGGAAACACGGCATGCCTTTAGTCATCCAGGATGACGGTGGCGTTCCATGTCAGTGCAATAAGACAGAGCATCCCTTACTTTTGCTTAATGGCGGGACATGAGAGCTTTTGGTGGCGAATATTTTGCCTGATGCGTGAATTATTCCTGAAGCTTCGACTTGATGGATTGGAGTGGTTGAATCATTCAGCTGATTTCACTTCATATTTACTGCTTTCCGCAATCCTCCCGAACGATCACGAGAGGAATCATCGCTCATGCCCACCGATTTCAACGTACCCGTCCTATGGATGTCGATTGCCGCCCTGCTCGTTTTTCTGATGCAAGCCGGCTTTCTGCTTATCGAGGCGGGTACTGTCCGGTCGAAGAATTCGACCAATGTCGCGCAGAAGAACGTCTCGGACATGATTATCTGCATGTTCTGCTACTCACTCGTGGGCTTTGGCATCATGTTTGGTGTGTCGGCAGGCGGTTATATCGGCATGGGCGGCACGCAGCCTGTGTTGCAGGAACAGGGGTTGTGGCCCGTGTTGCTCGTCTTCAACCTCGCATTCTGCGCGGTGACGGCGACCATCGTGTCGGGTGCAGTGGCCGAACGGATGCGAATCGGGGCTTATTTCGTCAGCACCATTGCCATCGCGGTCCTTGTTTACCCGGTCTTCGGGCATTGGACCTGGGGCAATACGATCATCGAATCGAATTCGGCGTTCCTTGCGAATCTGGGCTTTGCTGACCATGCAGGCGGCATCGCGATCCACGTGCTTGGTGCGGCCTATGCATTGGCCGCCTGTATTGTGCTCGGTGCGCGACAAGGTCGCTTTGACGAGCGCGGCAACGTACTTCCGATTACCGGATCGAGCTATGTTCTCGCGCTGTCGGGTGGCTTGATTCTCTTTGTGACATGGATTCCCTTCAACACCGGCTCTCTTGCTCCGGGGACGCAGGTTTTCAGCGATGCGGTCTTGAATACGATCATTGCGGGGGCAGCGGGTGGCCTCGGCGGCAAGATCATCGGGTATTTTCTGAACGACCGCACCTATGACCCCATGGCCAGTACCAATGGTATTCTGGCCGGCCTCGTGGCGATCACATCGGGTGTAATCTATGTCGGGCCTTATGGGGCCGCAGGGATTGGCATGATCGGTGGTTTCGTCGGGATTTTTGCCAACCACATCCTGCTGCACCGCTTCAAGATCGACGATCCTGTGGGCGTTGTGGGCGTGCATGGTGTCGCGGGCCTTGTCGGGGGTCTGATCTTCCCGCTTGTCGCTGTTACTGCCCTGCCAGCAGGTGGACTGATCGCCCAGCTCATCGCACAGGGCATTGGTGGCGCTGTCGCCATCGTCTGGGCTTTCTCGATGGGTTACATTGTCATCAGTCTGCTTAAAAAGGCCGATATTCTGCGCGTTTCCGATGCGCAGGAATATCTGGGCCTCAACTTTGGCGAACACCTTCCCGGTGTGACGGCGGATCACCTGAAATCGGCCTTCGACGTTTCAAAACCGGCTGGTGGTTTTGCACCGGCCTTGTCTTCCGCTCCAGCCCCTGTTCCCGGCGCGGCATCGAAAGGTCCACAGGAAAATCTTGTTGCCATGGCTCCGGCAATGGCCGCCGATATGATGCCATCCTCCGAGGTTGGCTTTGCGCTGACCCGTATGACGGAGGCGCACAAGGCCAAGGCCGAACAGCTTTCGGCGACCCTTTCTACCTTTGAGATTGCATTGGAAAGCATGAGCGATGGTATGCTCATCTTCAATGCGCAGGGTGAGGCCGTTCAGGTAAATGCGGCCTTCAAGGCCGCCATGACATCATTCGGTGTGACCTGTCACATTGGTATGACCCGCGAAGCCTTTCTTGAAGGGCTGAACGCTTCCGCTGCTTTCGATAACGATGCAGCGGCGCTGGCGGGATGGATTGATGGTGATAACAACGGGGGGGGGAACGCGATTGCCAGCCACCGCACAATCACCACCGATGCGGGCCACCACTATATCCAGCGTGCAATCCCGACCGCCGATGGTGGACAGGTGGTCAGCCTGACCGATGTGACTGAGATCGAGAGCGCACGTATTGCTGCGGAAGCCGCTCAGAAATCAAAGGCCGAGTTCCTTGCGAATATGAGCCACGAGATTCGCACGCCCATGAACGGCATTATCGGCATGACCGATTTGCTGAGTCGTTCCACGCTGGAGCCACGCCAGAAGCACTTCGTCAGTACGATCAATAAATGCGGCAACGCATTGATGAAGATCATCAATGACATTCTGGATTATTCCAAGATCGAGGCCGGGCAGGCCAAAATTGATGCTGCACCCTTCGTTTTGCGGGAAAGCCTGGAGGATGTGACGACGTTGCTGTCCAATACGGCGGCAGAGAAAGGCATCGACCTGCTGATCCGTTACCGTCCTGAACTGCCCCGGACTTTCGTGGGGGATATTGGACGGATGCGGCAGGTGATGACCAACCTTGTCGGCAACGCCCTCAAATTTACCAACGAAGGCCACGTCCTCGTGGATGTCTCTGGCAACATCGCAGGCGACATCGCGAAACTGGTGATTCGGGTCGAGGATACCGGCATTGGTATTCCAGCCGACCAGATCGACAATGTGTTCGAAAAATTCCGTCAGGTGGATGGCTCCGCCAGCCGTCAATACGAGGGAACCGGGCTTGGCCTGAGCATCTCGTCCAATCTGATCGAGTTGATGGGTGGCGAGATTACAGTGGAAAGCACCGTCGGCGTCGGCAGTGTCTTTACCGTGACGCTCGATCTGCCGGTTGCAGAAGACGCCGTGCCGCAGAAATCTACTCCGGTAGAAATCATCGGCTCAAAGATCCTCGTAGTGGACGACAATGCCGTCAACCGTGACATTCTCTCTGAACAGCTCGCCTATTGGAAATGCCAGTGCGCAACAGTGGATGGGGCAGAAAAAGGCCTGTCAGTGTTGCGAAAGGCACGGTCAAGGAATGTGGGCGTCGATCTCATTATTCTTGATTATCAGATGCCTGACATGAATGGCGAAGCCTTCTTTGACGCATTGATGAACGACCCGGAATTGCGCTCCACCCCGGTTCTGATGCTCACTTCCGTCAATGATAACGAGATCGAGCGTCGGTTGATGAATGCCGGTATGCGCGCAATCCTTACCAAGCCTGCACCAGCCGAGTTGCTGCTCGATACCATCGCGACATGCCTGACTGATTCGCAATTCGCTTCAATCAGTCTGGAAATCGAGAAGGCCGAGGAAGATGCACTGGTCGCGGCATTCGAGAAAGACGTCGCAGAACCCCTGCCCGAAACCGCCCCTTCTGCAATCCAGAAGATCAAGGCGCGTAACAATAATCCGGTTTCACTGGCGGCCTCGGTCGAGGCCGTGCTGCTGCCAAAACCAGTGACCGCTGAATCGGAAATGCAGGAGGATGATGCGACTGCAACGGATGATGTTTATGCGCAGGGCGACGATACCCTGTCACCTGAAGTGCGTCTTGATACGCTGGATGTGGATGCAAAAACCGACAACGCGCAGGACGATACCAAAACCGGGCATGAAAGCCCGGAATCCCAAAAGATACACAAGCTGGATCGTGTTCCTTCGGCTGCCGTTCTGAAACAGCGTCGCCCCTTCAGGATCGAAGCGGCGACTGAGACAGCCTTGCCCGAAACGGTGAATAGTGTGGATGATCTCGATATTCTCGATTTGTCTGCTGCTCTGCCTGATGAGAGTGGCCCGGCGCAGCCAATTGTTGCAGGAACTGACGATCCAGCCGAAGCATTGTCGGATCTCGAAGTTGCCGAAGATGTGGATGATTCTGAAGGCGTTTCCGAAGAGGGCCATGCCGACATGGAGGCGAATAGCCCGCTCGATATCCTCGTGGCAGAGGATAATGAGACCAACCAGAACTACATTGAATACATCCTTGACGATTTTGACACGGAATATGCCATTGCAGAAAATGGTCACGAGGCCGTAGAGCAATGGCGTGCCCGCACTCCGCGTATCGTGTTCATGGATGTTTCAATGCCGGGTATGAATGGCTATGACGCCACCGCCAAAATCCGTGAACTGGAAAAGGAAATGGGCCGGGATCACACGCCCATCATCGCTCTGACCGCTCACAATCTCAGCGGTGATCGCGAACAATGCCTTGCGGCGGGTATGGATGATTATTTGTCCAAGCCGGTCTCGGTGGACAATATCCGCAATATGCTCGCGAAATGGAAAATCGTGGGCGAATTGGAAGAAACGGGCTGATCCAGGACTCGACGTCAATCCGGTTGGCTGATTTTTGGGAACCGCATGGAGGGTCGTGCGGTTCCTGTCGTTTTACGTCAGCACATTACTGCCCGGCTCAAACGGGAAGCCCCGCAAGAATTCCGGCGCATCCATCGCCGGTTTTCCGGCGCGCTGCAGGCGCAAAAGTCGCAGGGAGCCGATACCACAGGCAATGGTGTCTCCGCAGAGAACCGTGCCGGGGTTTCCGCCTCCGGGCAAAGGTTCAGCCAATAAAAGCTTGATACGTTCACCTTTCGCTTCAAACCATGCGCCGGGGAAAGGGGAGAGACCCCGGATGTGAGGGTCAAGTTCACCAGCAGGGCGGGTCCAGTCGATGCGGGCCTCGGCCTTGTCGATCTTTGGGGCGTAAAGGATTCCCTCTTCGGATTGCGGGGTTTCCGTCGTCGTCCCGGCCTGTAACCCGACAAGGGCATCGCAGAGAAGCGTGGCCCCCCGCGCGGCGAGACGATCCTGAAGGTCGGCAGCGGTCTCCTGTGCCCTGATGGGCGTGGCCTCGCGGATCAGGACGGGGCCGGTATCAAGACCCTCCTCCATCCGCATGATGCAGACACCCGTTTCAGCATCGCCGGCCATCAACGCCCGCTGAATCGGGGCGGCCCCACGCCACCGGGGCAGGAGCGAGGGATGGATGTTAAGGCATCCCTTGTGCGGTGCATCTAGGATGGCGCGGGGAAGAATAAGACCGTAGGCGGCGACGATGGCGACATCGGCCTGAAGGGCTGCGAAAGCGGCCTGCTCATCGGGGTCACGCAGGGTTTTCGGGGTGCGGACAGGCAAGCCAAGGGCTTGGGCGCGGGCGTGAACGGCGGTGGGCCGATCTTTCTTGCCGCGCCCGGCAGGACGAGGGGGCTGGGCATAGACGGCGGCAATGTCGTGCCCTGCTTCGATCAGGGCGTCGAGGGTCGGGACCGCGAAGTCAGGGCTACCCATGAAGACAAGGCGCAAGGGGGGCATCACGCGCGGTTGGGCCGGGGGGCGTCGCTTTTTGCGGCGGCCCGCTCTTTCTTGCGCTTTTTCATGCGGCCCGTAATCATCTGGCGTTTCATAGGGCCAAGATAGTCGATGAACAGCTTGCCGTTCAGGTGATCGATCTCGTGCTGTACGCAAGTGGCAAGCAGGCCGTCACACGCGATTTCCTGTGCGGCTCCATCCGTATCAGTGTAAGCAACGCGCACCTGTGCGGGGCGCTCCACATCATTGTATTCTTCGGGAATCGAGAGGCAGCCTTCCTCGTGAATGTTCAGATCATCCGATTCCCACACGACCTGTGGGTTGACCATGGCGATAGGTTCCGGGTCATCGTTTTCACTCTTGGCGCAATCCATTACGATCACGCGGACGAGCGATCCAACCTGTGGCGCGGCAAGGCCGATACCGGGGGCATCGTACATCGTTTCAAACATATCCGAGATCAGCGTGCGGATGTCCCCGTCGATGTTCTCGACGGGATCGCAGCGTTTTTTAAGACGCGGATCAGGGTGCATAAGGATGGGTCGAATAGCCATGGTTCGGATTTAGGGGAGACGGGGGGCAGGTGCAAGCACGGACAGGAGTTGTATCCATGATCTTGCCTACACCTTTTTTGCCGCCCGCTTTGCTGCATCAAAAGCGGCCCGCCGTTCTGCGATTTCTTCCACCGACAGCAACGCGGCGTTGGAGTAATCTTTTTTCCAATCGGTGGCCCCCGGCCAAACCTGTGGCGAGCGCCATGTCGTGCGCGGCCTTCGCGCTCCGGCCAGCATCATCAGGGCCATCCGCGCGCTGGCCAGTTGCGCACCGGGATTATGGGGCAGTCCTGCCCCGTTACCGAGCGGAAAATCACTGAATAACAATCGCGGCACTCCCACATGCTCCACGATATCGAGCGCGCAGCCCATTACCACCGTTGCGATCCCCGCTGCCTCCAGCGCATTCGCTGCGAAAGCACAGGATTGATGACAGATCGGGCAATTGGGTACCAGCACCACCGCATCGGCTCCGTCTTCAAGGCATCTTGCAACGATCTCCGGGGCATCAACTTCCCCCGTCACCCGGTGCGAGCGATTGGTCGGCAACCCATGAAATCGCGCCGAAATGCCAGCAATCTCTCCCGCCGTCTCAAGGTGCCTGAGCGCTCGTAGCGGAAACCAGCTCCCCTGGTCCGTCGCGGGCGAATGATCCCGGTCATAAGCGATATGCGAAATCCGCAAGTCTGGTTCGACGGCGGTCGTCTCTGAGTAAACCTCAAGGAATTTCGCCGCGCCGTTATACGCCGCCCCCGCCCCTTGTGCGCCTTTGGTTGGGTCATACCGCACCGCCGTCGTCACAAGACCAACCCGTATTTCCCGTAATGGCTTGCGCAGTGGGGCGAACGGCACAGTGGCAAACGCCGCCCATCGATAGGGCGCTCCATAACCGAGGGCCGCGTAATACTCGCGAATACGGGCCAGATAGGGCAGGGTATCAGTCCACTCGCTCATTGTTTCCCTTTCGTGGAATCAGATTGCGTTTTGCGCAAGACTTGTCTGTCCTGAAGTCTTGCGGAGTCAGTGTGACATCAAAGGCTACAGATTGTTAAGTCTCGTTAATAATCGCCTCTAACACGAAAGATGAGATCTATAATTGATTATTTTCGACATTTTAAAATATAAAATGGTTCTCAAAATGAGAAATCATAATATTTAACAACTTTTTTACTCTGGCTATTGCGCATTACATATCCGATGTGGATATGTAATGCGCAAAGCGGAGGGGATGCTACGAATCCGGGGGAATGAATACTGCCATATTTCTGTAGATTCGTTTTGTCTTGATGCGTGGGGGGAGTGGTTTGCTCATCTCCTTTGCGTAGGTAACATTCGGAGAGAGATGATGAACATTGTATCACTGGCCATGAACGTGCTTGGCCCAACCGTCATTAGCAAGATTGCGGGATCGCTCGGCATCAATAACACCTTGGTTACGAAGGCGATCAGTGTCGCCCTTCCGGCCATTCTTGGTGGTGTTGCGGGTCGCTCGAAAACCCACACGGGCCTTGGTTCCCTGTTCAACATGCTGACGGGCAGCAAGGGCAATATGCTCGACTCTTTTGCAGGGATGGTAGGTACAGATGACCAGAGCCGCCTCATGGATGCGGGGCGTCAGGATCTAGCAAGCCTGCTCGGCGACGATGCCCTTTCCTCCATGTCAGGTGCCATCGGGCGTCATGCGGGGATTAATCAACAGCAGGCAAACTCGCTGCTTGGCCTCGTTGGCCCGGTTGCCCTTGGTACTCTGACCAGTGAAGTACAGCGCGATGGTCTGGATGCGCGTGGATTGGCCAATCTTCTTGAAGGTCAGCAGAAAAATATTGCCGAAGCCATGCCGCACAGCTTCCTGACTGAAATGTCTGGTTCAAGCGTCTTTGGTGGTATCGATTTCGGCAAGATCGGCGGTGCGGCGGCAGTGGCCAGTGCAATTGGTGGTGCAGCCTCCGGCGTTGCCGCTAGGGCGGGCAATATGGCTGGCTCCATTGGCGACACAGCGCGCGGTGCAGCAGGGTC
>CALFFK010000107.1 GCA_937957975.1 uncultured Neomegalonema sp. | reverse complement strand
CGATGGCCGCATGGTAAGGGCGGTAACAGGTATCGAGACGGCGCTCCAGCCCGGCCCCATCGAGATGACGATTGCCGGGAATGATCGCGCCGTCGGAAATTTTCATCACCAGCGTGGGGTCGTCCTCGCCCCGATTCGGATCGATCAGCAAACGGGAGAACCCGGCCAGCAGGGTGGTGGCATTCAGCCGCACCGCCAACGCACGGGCCAGCCCTGCCGTGCCAATGTCATACGCGATATGCCGTTTGAACTCCGCCGGGTCGAGACCGAGGGTTCCATAGCCTTCGGGCAAGGCATTGGAGGCATGGTCCACGATAATGAGCAGGCCGGGCGGGGCATCCGGGTTGACAATTTCGACGGGAGAGAAGGTCATGGAGTCCATTATCTACGCTGCAACACGCCCCTAAACCCGCTTGCCATGCCTGTGAACAGCCCCTTATCGGGTGGAAAGATTCCTGCTTTCGCGGGGATAGCAGAAAGGGTCGCGATTTCAGGGGTGGATATTACACGCTCATTCGTTCAATGGATAGCCGGTCATTTCCAGATACCCCGTGCCGCCCTCTGATCCCGTTACCGTAATCGGGCCTTCCCAATAGGGAAAGGAGGTGCCGTTCCAGCTATTGCGATTGAGGGCTTCGACGGTGACATCCAAATCGCGTCCGGTCACGGCAAGCCGCCATTTGATCGGCAGGGTACGACCCGCGACTTTAGCGGTTGCCAGAGGTTCCATCGTGATGGCATCGGGCGCAAGAGCCTCGCTGGTGCCGTCCGGGGTAATCCAATTGCCCGCAAGGTACGGAGAGCGGGTGTCGCTACGCAGACGAAAAAGCATCAGCTTTGCGCCGCTTTCCAGATGCAACGAAAACCAGTCCCAGCCGTTCTGGTCCGGGGCGAGAGGTTGGGACGACCATTCACGATCCATCCATGCCCGGCCCGTAACCGCGCGATCCTTGCCACTGAGAGTGATGGTTCCGGTGACAGTGAAGAACGGCTGGCTGACATAATAGGACGCCTGCCCCCGGTCAGATTTTCGGCTGTAACCGCCCTCGCCCTGCAACACCATGGGGGCATCGGTGGCCAGCGTCAGGTCATACGCGAAATCACCGTCCGATGAGGAAAGGCGCAAGGGAGAAAAATCGGTTTCCATGCTGGAAAACGACGTGTTGTCGATCCATGCAGCAAACGGCGTGGCGGTCACGCCCGCTTGCCCGATGCCACCGCGTGCAAGGCGCTCGGCATGATGATGGGTGTCGGCGGTGGTCAGGGCGCTATGGCCCATCCAATATTGCTGGCTGGCCCAGCCTTCCCCGGTATCCTGCGGGGCGGCGGCCTGTCGGAACAGGGTCCATTGCACACCAAGGGGCGCACCGTCAGAATCGATGAGGTTGGCGGTGACATACCACCATTCGATGCGATGGCCGGGATGTGCGCCATGATCCTTTGGAAAAGTGATGTCTGTGCCGGGGCGGACGGGGGCATATGTATCGTCACTCGCACCAAGACCCGCAAAGCCCTGAGCGGTCGCGGGGAGAGTGAAAAGGCAGAGCAAAAAGCCTGTCATGCCAACAAAACCGAGAATCCGGCGTAGCCAGAAGGGATTACTGCTTTTGCGGCAATGGCATTTCTCAACGCTCATCGGTAAACACCCTTACAAGGCGCACAGGGGGCATGGTGCGCAGACTGTAGATCGGCCAAAGGGCGGCAAGCCCCGCCGTCAACAAGGCCAACCCCACCAGTGCGGCCCATTGACCCGGAAACAGATGGAAGGGCAAACGCCACCCGAAAGCCTGCACATTCACCACCGCCACCAGACACCACGCCACCGCCAGCCCCAGCGGGATCGCCAGAAGCGCGGTAAACAAGGCCATCGCCAATGTTTTCAGAAGCTCCAGCCCCGCAAGGCTGCGCCGTGTCACCCCCGCTGCCCAAAGCGGCGCAAGCTGGGGCAAGCGCATCTCTGACAGGGTTAGCAGCGACATGAACAGGGCAAAGCCCGCGACCCCCATGGTCAACACGTTCAATGCTGCCGTCACCGCGAAGGTATTCTCGAAAACACCCTTTGAATAGCTTTTGAGCGCGGCCTGATCGATCAGGTTATCCCCCATATCGAACCGCTCACGCATGGCGTTGATAACGGTCTCCGTGCGGTCATCAGTAATACGCAAGCCAGTACCGCCACGCCTTGCGCCGGGAAAACGGGCGAGAATGGTGGCGATCTCTCCGCTGATCTGGCCTTTCGGATTGCCATAATCGGGATAGATGCCCACGATCTGAACGATCCAACCTTCGACGTTGACAGTATCCCCGACAGACAGCTTCAGGCGCGTGGCCAGTTGTTCGCTGGCAAAGACCGCATCCCCCTGCGCCACCCGGTCAAAGGCATCCTCCGCAATCGCGACCATGGGCCAGCTTTCGCGATACGCAACATCGTCGGTATAGCCGGAAACACTGACCGGCAAACCGTCGATCCGGGCCTCGGACTGCACACCCTGAAGCACGGCAATCACATCGTCACGCGTGGCGAGCCACTCGCGAATTTGCGCGTGTTCCGCATCGTTGCTGGCAGTGTAGTAGATGTCCGCGACCAGCCGTTGGTCGAGCCAGTCAGTGAAGGTATCCCGGAACCCGTTGACCATCGTACCGACCCCGATGTTTGCGCCCAACGCCAGCAACAAGGCCATGAGAGCAAGCGACAGGCCCGAAAGCTGTTGCTGTGCATCGGCCCAGAACCATTGGGCCAGCGGCCTGCGCGCGGCCCCCTGCCCTGCGCTCAGGATCACCGCCAGCGCCGGGGGCAATAACAACGCGGCCCCAAGCAAAAGCGCGGCAAGCCCGGCAAACCCGGCGACCACACCATCCGCAAACAACATCAGAAATGCGGCGATGATGAGCAGGAAGATCGCAAGCACGGCTTGCGCCCGCAACCATCCTTGCTGTGCTGCGCGCCATGCATGGCGGCTGGCGGTGGCAAGCGGGGGCATCCAGTGGGCTTTCAGCAAGGAATACCCCGCCGCCCCCATCGCGCCAATCATCGAAATCGCGACTCCGGCAACCCACCATGAAGGCTTCAGTGACAGGGTTCCCGGCACATCGGCTCCGTAGAGACCCCCCAGACTGGCTGCAACATCAGGCATGAGGGCCGCAGCGATGAGATAGCCGCCGATTACACCTGCAATTCCGCCCAATAGTGAGAGAGTCAGCAATTCAGCGAGAAGAACCCCCGTGAGCATCCGGGCCGAAATACCCAAAGCGCGCAGGGTGCGCAGCATGGGCAAACGTTGCTCAAAAGCCAACGCAATAGCCGAATAAACGATGAATAGGCCGACGAGAAAAGCCAGCAATCCAAAAGCCGTCAGATTGAGGTGAAAACTGCTGGTCAGCCGGTCGAGATCACCCTGCGCCTCCGTCGTGCTGCGAACAAGCGGCAGGGTGGTGGCCTTGGCCAGCGGGATGGCCGGGGGTGCTGCATCGGGGTCGATAAGCAAGCGGGTAATCTGGCCCGGTGCGGCCAGCACCCCCTGAGCCGCGCCAATATCCATGAGCAGCAAGCCGGGAGCAATGTCATCATTGGCGACCAGCGGAGGCAGTCCCACCTCATCATGCAGGGCTTTCACAGTATCAGGCGCAGCGAAAGCGCGCCATGGGGGGGCCATAAACCCCCCGAACATGCCCGCATCAACAGAACCATTTGCCTCGCCGGTCATGCGGGCCTCGGCGGGCATCGTCAATGGCTCGATTCCGATAATGCGTATCCAGACATCACCCACGCGCAACCGCCCTTCCAGGACAGGGGAGACAGGCCATCCAGCGCGGCGCAGATCAACGAAAGCCTGCTGGTCAAAGCGAGCGCCACCCTGCAAGGCCAGAGAAGGCACAGCATCCCCACCAAGCGTCTGTGCGGCCCGGTCATAGGCATCGCGGGCCTGTGCGTTGAGCGCCTGTACCCCACTCCAGAGAGCGGTCGCAATGGTCAGGCCGCCCAGCAGGGCGACAAGTTGCAACGGCTTGCGTCGCCAATGACTGAGGAGAGCTGCGAGGGCATGGAAGGCGCGGCTCACGCCAGCCGCCCCTGTACCAACGTGACCTTCCGGTCAAGCATCCGGGCGAGACGCGCGGAGTGTGTGACCATCAGGAAAGTGCATCCTGTCATCGCCACCAGATCAAGAGCAAGGCGCATGACAGCATCCCCGCTTTCCCCGTCGAGATTGCCGGTCGGCTCATCAGCAAGGATAAGATCGGGGCGCACGGCAAAGGTCCGCCCGATGGCGACGCGTTGTTGCTGCCCCCCCGAAAGCTGTTCGGGATAACGATCCAGCAAATCGGTCAGGCCGAGACGGTTTACAAGTTCATCCTGCCACGCGGGATCGTGGTTCCCGGCGATGCGGGCCTGAAAAGCGAGATTGGCATCGACCGTGAGGCTGGGGATGAGATTGAATTGCTGGAAGACCAGCCCTATCCGCGTCCGCCGCAACCGCGCCCGCCCCACATCGTCGAGGCCGGTTACGTCAATCTCTCCGAGATGAATGGTCCCCCCATCCACCGCATCCAGACCCGCCACCAGATGCAACAACGTCGATTTTCCCGACCCGGACTCGCCCATCAGGGACAGGCTCTCACCCACCCCCACATCCAGATCGACCCCGCGCAGCACATGCAGCGGCCCCTGTGGCGTCTCGTAGGTTTTTTGAAGATTGCGTATGGTGAGCATGAGGGCGAAGCTATAGCGCGAGATCATATTGTCGATGAGCAAACCGGGGATCGCGCAATGACCATGCCCTTACAGGAATTTCGTGATGTCGTCGGGGACGGCCATGTGCTGACGGGTGAGGCCGTGACCGGGCGCAATGCGGGGTATTGTGCGGAGGCGCTGGATGCGGGAGTGATAGTGCGTCCGGGGGACGCGGAGGAACTGGCCCAAATCTGCAAGCTGGCGCGGGCGCGGGGGGTTGCGCTGGTGCCGCAAGGGGGGCTGACCGGGCTGGTGGACGGGACGGCCTCGCATATCGGGCAAGCCATTCTCTCGTTCGAGCGAATGACGGCCATCGAGCGGATCGATCCGGTGCAGGGGATTGCGATAGTCGGAGCCGGGGTCACGCTGACCGCGTTGCAGACGGCGCTTGAACCACATGGGCTGGTCTGCGGAGTCGATATTGCGGCACGGGGTTCATGTACGCTGGGCGGGATGGTCTCGACCAATGCTGGTGGGGCGCGGGTGCTGCGCTATGGGATGATGCGCCAGAATGTATTGGGGCTGGAGGTAGTGCTGGCGGATGGAACGGTACTCGACATGACCTCACCGCTCATCAAGAACAATGCCGGGTATGACCTGAAGCAGATGTTTATCGGCTCCGAAGGAACGCTCGGACTGGTGACGAAGATCGTACTCAAGCTGTGGCCCGCACCGAAAGGGACGGCCTGTGCGCTGGTGGCCTGTGCGGGGGAGGAGGCTCTTGGTGATCTTTTCGCCCATACACGCGATGGGCTGGGGGGCGGGTTATCGGCCTTCGAAGCGATGTGGCGCGATTATTATGCGCTGACAACCGGACAGCCGGGATATGGGCCTCCGCCGCTGACTACCACCCACCCGGTCTATGCAATCATCGAGGCGTCAGCGGAAACCGACGAGGCGGCGCATGAGGCTCTGCTGGCCGCGTTGACCCCGGCCCTCGATACAGGGCTGGCAGCGGAGGCCGTGATCGCGCGGTCGGAGGCGGAGCGCCGGACGATTTGGCGCGCGCGGGAGGACAGCGATGCTGTCGTACATGGCTATGCAGCCAACCTCTCTTACGATATCGGGCTGGAGCTGGCCGATATCGGATCGTTCGTGGCGGATATCGACGCCCGGCTCGGTGCGGATTTTTCGGGGGTGTCCGCCTATCTCTTCGGCCATGTGGGGGATGGAAACCTGCATGTGATGCTGGGGCTAACTGACGCACAGTTCGCGGCGCGCCGGGGCTTTGACGATCTGATCTATGATACGGTGGCGCGCTATCCGCGCAGCACGGTCTCGGCAGAACACGGGATCGGACTGGAGAAGCGGGACTATCTCGACCGCTCGATCACGCCGGAGATGCTGGCAGTAATGAAAACCCTGAAAGGGGCGCTGGACCCGGTGAATATCCTCAATCCCGGCAAGGTTTTCGCTTGATCCAAGGTGCCGTTATTGAACATGCGATTGTTTTCACACAGGACATGATCCCTTCATTCTCCGCGCCGGATTGATGTGCGTGGAATTCCACGGGATTACTATGGTTGCTTCGCGCAAGGGCCGGGCAGAAAAATCTTACAGGTGCTTGCCCTGTACTTTCGTGCGTTAACCTCTTAGTTAGCGGACTTTCCTGCCCTTCCGCACGAGTGAGTCCCCGTGATCCAGACCCTTGCCGACGCGCTTTCCAAGCGTGGATACGATGCGTTGACGCCCGTACAGGAGGCCGTTACGGCCCCCGGACTGGAGGGGCGTGACCTGTTGGTCTCGGCCCAGACCGGATCGGGCAAGACAGTCGGGTTTGGGCTGGCCATCGCACCAACCCTGCTGGAAGAACGCATAAAATTCGGTCCCGCCGAAGGCCCGCTCGCTCTGGTGATCGCGCCAACCCGCGAATTGGCGTTGCAGGTGCGGCGGGAACTGGAATGGCTGTATGAAGAAGCCGGGGCCATCATTGCTTCGTGCGTTGGCGGCATGGATATGCGCGCAGAGCGGCGGGCGCTGGAACGTGGCGCCCATGTTGTAGTCGCAACCCCCGGACGGCTTTGCGATCATATCGATCGGGGTTCCATTGATCTGGATTCGATCCGCGCAGTGGTGCTGGACGAGGCCGACGAAATGCTCGACATGGGCTTTCGTGACGACCTTGAACGCATCCTTGGGGCCGCCCCGGCAGATCGACGAACGTTGATGTTCTCGGCCACAGTGCCACGCGGAATCGCCATGCTCGCCAAGCGATATCAGCGCGATGCGGAACGCATCTCCACCGCCGCCGAACGCAAACAACATTCCGACATTGCCTATCGCGCCTATATCGTGACCAAACGCGATGCGGAAAATGCGGTCATCAATGTGCTGCGTTATTACGAGGCCCAGAACGCGCTGGTCTTCTGTAATACGCGGGCGGCGGTTTCGCGGCTGACGACGCGGTTCTCGAACCGGGGATTTTCAGTCGTGGCGTTGTCAGGAGAACTGTCACAAACAGAACGGACAAATGCCCTGCAAGCCATGCGCGACGGGCGGGCGCGGGTTTGCGTCGCAACCGATGTCGCCGCGCGGGGGATCGACCTGCCGCGCCTCGATCTGGTGGTTCATGCCGAATTGCCGACAAATGGCGAAACAATGCTGCACCGCTCAGGCCGCACCGGGCGCGCAGGGCGCAAGGGCGTCAGTGCACTGATTGTACCGGGAAATTTCCGCCGCAAAGCCGAACGTCTGCTGGCCACCGCAAAGGTCGAGGCTGAATGGGTGCATCCACCAAGCGTGGAAGATGTGCTGGCGCGCGACGAGGAACGGTTGCTGTCAGACCCGATCTGGGACGAAGCGGTGACAGATGAAGAACGAAGCTTCGTCGAAAACCTGACCGCAAAATACGATCCAGAACGGATCGCGGCCGCCGTGCTGCGCTTGTCCCGCGCACGTCAGTCGGCACCGGAAGACCTGTCGGTCATCCCGCTCGATGCAGCGCAGGAATTGCGCGAGCGTCCCCCAAAGCGCCTGAAGGAAGACTTTGGGCCATCGGTCTGGTTCACCCTGCCCATCGGGCGCGCAACCGGGGCGGAACCGCGACGCATCCTGCCCATCGTTTGCCGCAGCGAAGCGGTTACAGGGGCCGATATTGGCGCGATCCGGGTGCTGGACACTGAAAGCTGGGTGCAGATTTCGGAACCGAAAGCGGCAGGTCTGATTGCAAGCCTTGGCCCTGATGGCGAGGTCGAGAAAGGCATCACTTTGCGCCGCGCCAAGGGAGAGCCGCCCGCCGGAACCGGCCCACGCCCCCCTACCGGTAAAAAACCATTTCGTCCCCGCCCGCCAAAAGACGGCAAGGGACCGCCCGCACGTCCCCCAGCCAAGCAGAAGAAACCAGGGGCGGCTCCCGGCAAGAAACCACCCTATCGCAAAAAGCCAAAAGCGGGATAAGCACACCCGCCAATCAAGCATAGGCACTCCAAAACCTGCCACCAAACTGCCTGTTGCAAGAAAGAACAAGGTTCTCAGCGCCCTGAACACGCAATCGTTCAAATGCACGATAGATTGTGTCATTGTGAATGCGTGCGTTTGACGCTAACCATTCTTACTGACAATTACGAAACGTAACCCCTGTATAAAATTGGGGACGAGTGGTGACAGATTTACAAGGAACCAAAGCGATGAGCGCGATCCGTTTCATCGGGGCAATCGCACTGGCGGGAACGCTGGCCGGGTGTGCCGGGACCAAAAACGTAGGCATTGGTGGGAGTGCTGGCATTGGGGACGCCGGTACGAGAGATACCAGCACAGGGGCCGCTTCGACGAAAGCAGCGGCCAAAACAAAGCCCGTTCCAGTCAAAACCGTAAAAAAGGCTGCACCACCAACCGTTGCTCCGAAAGTCTCGAAAGCTGTCTCAGACCTGCCCGAACGGGTCGCAGCCCTGCCGCGTTATACACCCGTGCCGGTCACGCCCGCACCCGCACCAGTGGTAGTACAGTCGGTGCCATCCCCATCAGCGCCACCACTGCCCCAATATATTCCTGAACCGGTCGCCGAACCGACCTATGAGCCGGTGGAAACCGCTGTCACGCCGCGCTACGAGCCAGTAGAAACCGTTACAGAGCCTTCCTACGAACCAGTGAAGACTGTCGCGGAACCGACCTATGAGCCGGTGAAAACCGCCGCCGCGATCCCTGCCCCGGTTGCCGATCCGGCCCGTTACACGTCGCAAGGTAGTCTTGATGCCCGCCCTGCCCCGGCACCCGTGGCGGCGCCACGGCCTGAGCCGGCCTATGTGAAAGCCGCGCCAAAGAAATCCGCCCCGCTTACCCGCTCGATGTCACCAATCCGTGACGATCCGCAGGATGGAAACAATGGCCGCCGCGCTTCCAATGCCGAAATCCGCCAACATGCAAACAAGGGATACCGCCGTAACGCGGCCCTGAATGCGGGAGGGCCGAAGCCGAAAGTCCGCTCGAACTTCACGCCTGCCTTTGGAATGAAACTGGAAAGTGCGGCTCTCGCCCGCCTGAACCCGCGTGTCCGCTATGATGCCCGCTACGTCAAGATCGGCTATCCCTGGGGCGATGTGGATGAATCCACCGGCGTATGCAGCGATGTCATCATTCGCAGCTATCGCAAGCTGGGGATTGATCTGCAAAGCCTGATCCACGAGGATATGAAACGCGCATTCCAGGCCTATCCAAGCCAGCGCATCTATGGTCTCAAGCAAGCCGATCCGAATATCGACCATCGCCGGGTCGTCAATATGGAAGCGTTTTTCGAGCGAACCGGCGCATCAATCCCGATTGGAACCTCACCCGATGATTTCCTGCCTGGTGACGTGTTGACCTGGCGGTTAAGCGGGAACGAGCCGCATGTGGGAATCGTCGTTTCGGATCGTGACCCGCGTTCAGGCTTTCCGCTGGTGGTGCATAATCTCGGAGCCGGAGTCCGCAAAGAGGATCTGATTACACTCTCGCCCCCTGTAGGTCATTTCCGGTTTGCACCGGACACCGATACAGTGGTCGCATCGCTGCGACGCTGATACCAGGGCCTGTTCGCATCACACGCCAATGCTGTCGTCGCGTTTGATGCGAACCCCGGCTACGCGCCATTCGCCATCGACCTGAATCATCAGGTATTCCGCAATATACGCGCGATCCTTTTGGTCGATAACACGCAGGCGCTGGACAAGGCCTTCGCCCAGTTTCTTCGAGTCCAGAAATTCTGTATCGGCATGTTCCCAGACCATCGGATAACCGCGCTTGACCATCATCGCGAAAACTCTGGCCGTCGGGAAGACACTACGGATATTCGGAGCAGCAAATTCATAGGCATCTTCGGCAGATTTTGCGCCAAAGGCATCGAGTTGCATCTGAATTACAGCGCGCGCATCAGCGGCATCTTCCAGCTCTCCGGCATGGGTTGGCAAGGCGAACGATGCAACGATCAAACAGGTGACTGCAAGGGTACGGATGGTGTTCATGGTGGCATCCTCCAGGTTGTGCCTGGTTAATGATCTGTCCCGTTTTTTGCGTCTGGCAACCAATCGCGCCCTTTCAACTCAGGCAAACCCGACTTTTGCGACCCTTGCCTAACGCAGAAACAACAAATTGTGACGCACAAGAATTAATTTGCCCAAGACTTTGTCCTGAAATCGCCCCGATCTATTTCCAGATGTGCATCAAAGCTTACAACTGGAGGTTTCCTACAATGAAAATCGTTCCTGCAATTGTCGCAGCCACCATGTTGCTTGCCACGCCATCCTTATTAACGCCCCCTGCCGAGGCGCATGGCCTCGTCTATGCGGACCTCGCCGAGAGAGTCAGCCCCGCCGTCGTAAATATCTTCACAGAACAGGCCGCCCCGGAAGCCTCGGTCGCTGGTGGATTACCGGACTTGCCCGAAGGCCATCCACTCAACGAATTCTTCAAGCGTTTCGGCGGAGTACCTGGCAGAGGCGGGTTCCGGGATGCAGAACCATCGCGCTCGCTGGGATCGGGGTTTATCTTCAGTCCCGAAGGCTATGTCATCACCAATCATCACGTGATCGCTGGTGCTGACACGATCAAGGTTGCACTATCGGATGAACGGGAATTCGATGCGAGAGTCATCGGTTCAGACAAGGCAACCGATGTCGCACTTATCAAGATTGAATCAGGATTTGCCCTGCCCTTCGTAACCTTTGGCGATTCTGCCAGTTTACGCGTAGGTGAAGAAGTCGTCGCCGTCGGCAATGCCTTTGGCCTCGGCGGCACCGTGACGCGCGGGATCGTCTCAGCGAAAGGGCGCGATATTCGGGTGGGTGGCCCTTATGTGGATTACATCCAGACTGATGCCTCGATCAACCGGGGTAACTCTGGCGGACCACTATTCAATATGCGCGGTGAGGTCGTGGGGATGAACACGGCAATCTTCTCGCCAACGGGTGGCTCGGTCGGGATTGGATTTGCGGTACCATCCAGCATCGTGTCGCGGATCATCGCTGACCTGCGCGATGATGGCACTGTCTCGCGCGGCTGGATTGGCGTGGGCATCCAGCCCGTAACTGATGCCATCGCAAGTGCGCTCAACCTACCCGAAGCGAAGGGTACCATTATTTCGACTGTCTCTGCCGATGGCCCCTCGAACGGGGTATTGCGCGAAGGGGATGTGATCCTGACGTTCAATGGCCAGCCGTTGGAAAAAGGCCGCGACCTTCCCCGCTTTGTGGCGCGCACGCAGCCCGGCTCCAGCGTGCCGGTTGAAATCCTGCGCGATCAGGTGCGGCAAACGATCTATCTGACTGTTGGAACCCGTAAACGGCAGGCATCGCTGGCCACTACTCCTGCCGCTGTCGTCCCTGCCCCGATTTTGGCATCGGGCGCGCCGGATCTTGGTGTTACCCTTGCCACGGCGCAAGACGGCGTGCAGGTCATTTCGGTCGAATCGGACAGCGCCGCCCGTGATGCCGGGATCGAGCGAGGCGATGTTATCTTGCAGGTCGCGGATCGCACCGTCACCTCGCCGGAAGACGTACAGAACGCCTTGGTGGCAAATACAGGCGATGCGGTTCTACTTCGGATCAAACGGGATGGACGCAACCTCTATGTCGGCGTGTCGCTTTCCTGAAATGCGACATCCCATTAGTACAGTGAAATAAAGCCCTGCGGCAAATGGGGGAGGTATTGCGACTCCCCTATCAACATCGCCGGTATTCCTGCACCTTGTTACAACATCGCCGGGACCACACGGTCAGGAGGGGTATGACCATCTACAAAGGTCTTGATGTTGATAATGACCTTTTCGCCGGTTTCCATACGGCCCTCATGGGTTGCCGAGGACATATGGGGTATGAGGACGACATTCTTCGCCGCCAGAAGTCGTTCGGAGATGTCGGGACCATGTTCAAAGACATCAAGGCCCGCGCCGCCAAGGTCGCCCGCTTCAAGCATCCGGGCCAGGGCATTCTGGTCCACAATCTCGCCCCGCGCAGTGTTGACGATCCAGGCAGACGGTTTCATCAGCTTGAGGCGACGGGCAGAGAGAAGGTGAAAGGTCGCGGGAGTGGAAGGGCAATGTACGGACACCACGTCCATTCGGGCGAGCATCTGGTCAAGGCTTTCCCAGTATCGCGCGCCGAGTCTCGCCTCAATATCGGCATGGACACGCTTGCGATTGTGGTAATGTATATCGAGGCCAAAGGCTGCGGCACGGCGGGCAACGGCCTGGCCGATACGGCCCATGCCGATAATCCCAAGGCGCTTGCCCGCCACGCGATGGCCAAGCATGGCGGTGGGTGCCCATCCACGCCATTCGCCCGACCCGATCAGATGAACCCCTTCCACCAGACGGCGTGGTATAGCCAGTAATAGGGCCATGGTCATATCGGCGGTATCTTCGGTCAGTACACCGGGAGTATTGGTGACGAGGATGCCGCGCCTGCGGGCTGTTTCCACGTCGATATGATCGACACCAGCCCCGAAATTGGCGATGAGCCGGAGGTTATCACCGGCCCGTGCAAGGACGTTGGTATTGATCTGATCGCCGAGGGTCGGCACAAGGATGTCGGCGCGCGATGCGGCATCGGCAAGCTGCGCGGCAGAGAAGGGCGTATCCAGGGTGTTCAGTTCCACGTCAAACAATTCAGCGAGACGCGCCTCGACGGGGTCAGGCAGCTTGCGGGTAACGATGACTTTGACGGCTGCGGTCATGGACGAATCCTCGGATGGACAACGAGTTGCTTTTGCGCTGGATAACAGGCACGGGCGACGTGCGAAACGGGAAGGGGCGACATAATCTTGCGAAACAGGATTATTTTCGGGTTTTTTGCTGCGTATCTGACTCTATGGCAGGAGGCAGGGGCGCAAACCCTTGGTCCGGTGACGGGCGAGCCGTTACCCCGGTTTGAAACCCTGCGCTTCGATACGGTGCGGATGCGCCGTGGACCGGGACGCGAATACCCCATCGCGTGGGTTTTCAGGCGCGAGGGTCTGCCGGTGGAAGTATTCCGGGAATACAAGGATTGGCGGCAGGTGCGTGACCCCTTCGGCGATATTGGCTGGATCAAACGTACTCAATTGAGCCGCGCCCGGTATGGGCTTGTCGTGGGCGAGGACAACGCTCCCCTGCGGGACAAAACGCAGGATAACGCTCCGATAGTGGCGCGGGCGGCGCCGGGGGTTGTGCTACGGCTTGACGAATGTAGCCTGCATTGGTGCCATGGGCGCGCGAAGGGGTATAGTGGCTGGGTCCGCAAGGAAGCCCTGTTCGGCGTGGACCAGAAGGAGAAATTCAAGGGGAAATAGGATTTGACCGGCCATGCCTTCTGCCGCGATTGCCTGATGCCCGCCGGAGCCGATGCGCGGCGGTGTGCTACGTGCCGTTCTCCCCGGCTTTTGCACCACGCAGAACTTGGTGCGCTGTCGATCGCGCACATGGATTGCGATGCGTTTTATGCGAGCGTGGAAAAGCGCGATGATCCCTCGCTGGTGGATAAACCGCTCATCATCGGGGGTGGAAAACGGGGTGTGGTCTCGACGGCCTGTTATATCGCCCGCATGAGCGGGGTACATTCGGCAATGCCGATGTTCAAGGCGCTCAAACTCTGCCCCGATGCGGTGGTCGTCAAACCGACAATGGACAAGTATGTGGCCGTCAGCCGCCAGATTCGGGCGTTGATGGAAGAACTAACCCCCCTGGTCCAGCCGTTGTCACTGGATGAGGCGTTTCTTGATCTGTCCGGCACTGAAAAGCTGCATGGCGGCATTCCGGCCCTGACCATGGCGCGGCTTGCACGGCGGATTGAGGAGGAAATCGGGGTGACGGTCTCGGTGGGCCTGTCCGATTGCAAGTTCCTCGCAAAGATTGCTTCCGATCTCGATAAACCCCGTGGGTTCAGCGTAATCGGGCGAGCCGAGGCGCTGGATTTCCTCGGCCCTCGCCCGGTCGGCACGATCTGGGGGGTCGGCGCATCTCTGGCGAGCAAGCTGGAGCGGGACGGGCTGCGACGGATCGAGGATTTGCGGGCGGTGGCCCCTGAAGACCTGATGGCCCGCTATGGCAGCATGGGCAAACGCCTGCATGATCTGGCCTTTGCCCGCGATACCCGCACCGTGAACCCGCGCGAGGCGACCAAGAGCATCTCGGCAGAGACGACATTTTCCGGGGATATTGCCGATATAGACCTGCTCGACGGGCATCTGTGGCGGTTATCCGAGAAGGTTTCCGCGCGTTGCAAGGCCAAGGGCTGTGCGGGGCGGACGGTAACGCTGAAGCTCAAGACCGGCGATTTCCGGCTGGTGACGCGCAGTCATTCGCTGACCGCGCCGACGCAGCTTGCCGATGTGATCTACCGCGCGGGGCGGGAGATGCTGGACAAGGCGGGCGAAGGACGGGCCTTTCGCCTGATCGGAATCGGAGTTTCGGGGCTATCATCCGCCGAAGAAACCGGGGATGGGTCGGTGGACCTGTTCGACCCACAAGCGCCCCTGCGCGCAAAAGCGGAGCGGGCAATGGACGCAGTGCGCGCACGCTATGGCGCGGATGCGGTGGAGAAAGGGCGCGGGCTGGCTCGCAAGGAACAGGAGCACTCGCGCGAAGAGTGATCCTGCATCAAGTGCAAGGCAGGGAAATCGATGCTGTATTGCGAAGGTGGGAGGATGCGAACGGCGGGAGTGGTCAAAAACGGTCGTTTTCGCCGTTGTCAAAAACGTATGGGTTTTGACCGAATGGCAAATTGTGTAAAGGCTGCTTTACTGTGAATTCCCTCAGAAACAGCTGGAGAGACAAAGCGATGATGGAAGCAGTCGCGAGGGGAAAAGCCCATTGGCTTTTTGGTGCAGGAACCGACGGGCTTTTCAACGGTAAGAAACGGCCGCAGGAAGACATGGTGACATCAACCGTGTTCGGCTCAATCTGGTTAATGTCACGGGAAGATCGGCGCAGGGCGATTGAGGTCGTTCTGGGGACGGAATGCGTTAAGGCTGCTGGTTTTTCCAAAGCGAATGACATTGAAATCAGCTTCTGGAAAAAGTTTCCCTTGGAAGGGCGGGTGTCGGTAGAGCCTGACATTCTTCTGTCTTGTGCGGGCAAGACTCTGATTGTTGAAGTGAAGTGGCATGCGTCGTTATCAAAGTGCCAAATCGAGCAACAGATCGAAGCCGTCAGGCGGACTACCATCGTCCGTGCCGTCGTGATGTTAGGCGAAGCAGGTGTGGACAAAAAAGTTCTTGATATACCCTGTTTTCGCCGAACATGGCGGGATGTTTCCGGTGAGCTTCAAACATGGTCAGGTAAGACCGATAATGCGTTGGATCGGTGGGCCGAAAAAATGCGCGAGTTCCTGCAAAAAACAGACATGGGCCGCGTGTTCGGAGGGCTTGATTCGCTTGCCGAGCCGGAAACGGTCGTCTTCCGGTTCAGCAAGCCCGGGCATCCACCGTGGATGGATTCTGCGCCAAGCGCTGTTGAATCTGTTCAATACAAGTTTGAGAGAGAGCAATGACGAACGAAGAAATCGCCGAGAACGGCCGGAGACTGTTCCAATCAACGGAGAATTTGCGGAAATCGATTCCCGATCTATATGCTTTGATCGATAGTCTTCGGAATTTCGTCGAAGAAGAGGAGTTCTTTGGGGAGGTAACGGACTTAGGTGACGAAGACGCAGGTGGTAAAGGTGAATGGCTCTCAACAGCGTACGCTTATAACGCGGGTGTCATGTCCAGCCCAAAGCGGGTGCAGGGCCAAAAGGGGCCAAACAAGAGTCCGAAGCAGATCGGCACAATATCGATCATCACCCGACTGTGTAACTCTGACGATCTGAACGATGCGATCCCGGCCTGGCCTTGGCTTAATCAAGCCTGTCTGATCGTTGCTTGGCATCCGAAAGACAACCCCGAAGACAACTGGGAGATCGAAAATTTCGAACCGAATGATGAGAACGTGGTCAGCATTGTTCATCTTGGAAAAGGGCTCTGGTCTTGGCGAGAAGATGAGAAAGACTACGCCTACTTTTTCGTTCTTCCGATCTTTGCGCTCAGGAATGAATTTGATTTGAAACGGTTCGCCTTGCATCCCCTTAAGCTCCTCTTCGACGCTGACGATCCCGGTGCTGTCGCGGAAGATGCCTTCCGCAATGTTCATGTGCTTATGCCGCAGTCAGGATGACCGACGACTCCCGTACCCGCGAAAGCAGCCAGATCGCTTAACAGATTTACTCATTCTGTAAAATTTCGCCCAAAACCCCCTGCCAAAACCTACCCACCAGAAACGGTCGTTTTTGTCGACGCTCTAATTTAAACGGAAAGCGCTGCGTTTGAGAACGCCAAAAACCCCCATCGAAACTGCTTGAGTTGTGACAGGTTTTCGCTGGAGAAGCGACGTCCATGATGCGCGACTTGCTGCCTGATACAGCACAAAGCCCGTGTTTTCAGGCTACCCCGCGACCACGATTCCGGGTTCGACAGCGCAGGAAACGGGTGGCGGATGGTGTGTCGTTGTGCGACCTGTCGGGAAAAGCGTTGCGAGGATGCCCCCATGAAC
>CALFFK010000106.1 GCA_937957975.1 uncultured Neomegalonema sp. | reverse complement strand
CCGACGGCGATGCGGGAGAAGGCCGTGATCTTGACCGGCGCGCCAATATCACCTTCGGCTTCTGCAACGGCTTTCTCAACGCTGAGATCAGGATTCATCACGAAGTCCTGCTTCATCAGGCACACTTCCTGATAAAACTTGTTCATCCGGCCCACGATCATCTTTTCGATCACGGCATCGGGCTTACCCGATTCACGGGCTTGCTCGGTCAGGACGCTTTTCTCGCGCTCGACCAGCGTAGGATCAAGGTCATCAACATCCAGCGAAGCCGGGCTGGTGGCCGCAATATGCATCGCAATCTTGCGACCCAGTTCTTCAAGCTTACCGACATCGCCGGAGGATTCCATCGCGACGAGAACGCCGATCTTGCCCATACCGGGTGCAGCAGCGTTGTGAACATAGGACGCAACGATACCCTCGTTCACGGACAAACGAGCGGCGCGACGGGCATTCATGTTTTCGCCTACAGTCGCGACCTTGTCCTTGATGTGATCCTCAACCGATTTGCCGGAGGATGGCACAGTGGCCGCCTGAACGGTGGCAATCGTATCATGCCCGATGGCGTCAATGTCCCTTGCGACTCCAGCAATCTCACCGACCATTCCCTGAAATTCCGCGTTACGCGCAACAAAATCAGTTTCGGAGTTCACTTCGACAGCCGCACCGACCTTGCCATCCGCGGCAACTCCGACAAGACCCTCGGCTGCGGTGCGTCCGGCCTTCTTGTCGGCCTTCGCTATACCTTTGGAGCGCAGCCAATCGACGGCAGCTTCCATATCACCGTTATTCTCGGTCAGCGCTTTCTTGCTGTCCATCATGCCTGCGCCGGTCTTGTCGCGCAGTTCCTTCACCATTGCAGCCGTGATCGCCATGGTGAGTCCTCCTCACATTGGTGCCATCGCCCCCGGTGGTGCGCAGCACGATAAATTACGGAAAATCGCGCGCCTCATATCAGGCGCACGATCAAAGGTTTCAAGAGATGGTCGCGTCGGCTTAGGCCGGAGCGGCTTCCGTCGTTTCTTCAGTCACGGCGGCTTCGGCAGGTGCAGCCTCAGCAACTTCCTCGGCGGGAAGTTCTTCCATCATTGGCTCATCCATCTCGCCCATGTCGATGCCGGAGGCACCAGCGGCAACGCTGATACCGTCGAGAGCAGCGGCAGCGATGAGATCGACATAGAGCGTGATCGCGCGGCTTGCGTCATCATTGCCGGGAATCGGATAATCAATACCCGCCGGATTGCAATTCGTATCGAGAATTGCGACGACCGGGATATTCAGGCGGTTCGCTTCCTTGATCGCCAGCTCTTCCTTGTTCGTATCAACAACGAACAGCATATCTGGAACCGATCCCATCTCCTTGATCCCGCCAAGAGCGAGGGAGAGCTTGTCCTTCTTGCGCTGACGGCTGAGAAGCTCACGCTTGGTATAGCCACTGCCGCCATCTTCCAACTCGCTCTCCAGCCCCTTGAGCTGGTTGATCGACTTGGAGACAGTGTTCCAGTTGGTCAGCATCCCACCGAGCCAGCGGTGATTGATGTAATATTGTGCGCTGCGTTCGGCGGCTTGCGCGATAGGCTCTTGCGCCTGGCGTTTCGTACCGACGAAGAGGACACGCCCCCCCTTGGCAACCATATCACGCACTGCGACCAGCGCAGTGTGCAACATTGGAACCGTCTGGGTGAGGTCCACAATATGCACGCCATTGCGCGAACCGTAAATGTAGGTGTCCATGCGCGGGTTCCAGCGGTGGGTCTGGTGCCCGAAGTGAACGCCAGCTTCCAAAAGCTGACGCATGGTGAACTCTGGAAGAGCCATGTCGTCTCCGATTTTTCCGGTTGATCCTCGGCGCGCCTGTCATCTGATCGCGGTAAAACGTACATTTCGCCAAACCAGACACCGGTTGGATACAGCGGGGATGTCTCCCCCGCGCACCCGAAGCACACCTGTGAAGTGAGGCGCGCATAGCTGATGGATCGTAGTGACGCAAGAATTTTCGGATCAGAACTATTGAATAAGCCAACAATGGTTTTGGAGACAGGCTTTACGATACGGAAATTTATCGTGCTCGTCGCAATGGCTTTGGCTTCTGTATTATCAGGATGATGCGCCCGGCGGGACCAGGCGCATCATGTCACAAGGTTCAGTAATACGTGTTCCCACCAAAGGTCGCAGACCCTGCCGAATACGTCACAGGAGTCGTCGTGAGGCCGCTAGTGCCAAAGGATGGGGCGGCTACGCTTGGAGCGGAGAAGGATGGCGCGTTGACGCTCGGAGCGGAGAAGGATGGCACGTTGATGCCCGGAGCGGAGAAAGACGGGGCTGCCACACCATACTCAGCCGGAACGCCAAGGGTCGGAATCGATGTCGACGGCGCATTAACAGTGTATGATCCGAGTGTTGGTATATTTGCACTCTGTATATTAGACCCCCCATTGAATGATCCCAATGTCGGAGCCGAATATAAAGGCACACTGTAGGATGGCGCGGCAATCTGGGGCGCGCTATAACTCGGTGCGGATAACGTAGGCGTTCCATAGGAAATGCCGACATTCTCATACCCGGCCCCTGTGTAAGCCGGTACAGCAACCGATGCAGGCTGCGGCGCCGTAGTATCGAAGGATGGTACCGCTGATGTATAAGCAGGGGCAGCAGGCACCCTCACCGCATTACTGATAGATGCCAATCCAGCATTAATAGGCGCAAGTGGGTTTGGGATCGTAATCGTAGGCGATGTCGAACAGCCTGCGACGACCGTAGCGACGGCGAAGAGGCCGAGGGGCAGACGTGTCGATCGGATCATAAGGGCGTTCCTTTCAGGAATATAGCCGAGATAAGAGGTATCGACGCTCAGTTACACAGAGCAGTCGCATTTTGCGATACGCTTTGTTGTTCTTGTTTGCGGCACGCCGGGATGCGTCACCTACCTAGAGGTACAGGTGGGCGCATGACAGCCCGGAGTAGCTAGGGTTTGGGGAGAAAAGACATATCCCGGCGTATCCGCAATAGTTAGCGACGATATGGTCGATACAAGTCCCATGCCATTTTTCAGACAGCATAAAAAAAATAACTGAATTGGATACGAAAATGCTGAATCCATCAGCTGAAGGATGATGAGGCAAGGCAGACTTTCAATACGGTAAAATGCGTGTCACCACCGGCAATCACGCCTCTTATGCTTCTGTTTTCGCCACGCTCGCACCACGCCTTTGCATCTGTATCAAGAGTATAGGGGCCATCGCCACAGCCCCTATCGCCATGGTCGTCAGCCCTGGTGCAATGAACAGCAGGGCGACGAGACCAGTATACCAACGCTCCAGCGTCTTCATCGGCGCAAGCATAAACCCGGAAAAGGCCGCCCCGATGGCTGCGATCCCAAGCATTGCTCCAGCCAGCGTCACGGTGAAGGCTCCCCAGGTAAATCCATCCGCCACAAGCAACAAGGCGGGGGAATAGACAAAAACAAACGGGACCAACGCTTTTGCGATCCCCAGCCGAAAGGCCGTGTTCCCCGTCCTGAACGGGTTTGATCCGGCGATCCCGGCGGCGGCATAGGCGGCCAGCGCCACGGGTGGGGTAATGTCGGCCAGCACCCCGTAATAAAACACGAAGAAATGCGAGACGAGTGGCTGAACCTGCAACTGCGCCAGAGCAGGCGCGGCCACAGCGACGAGGATGATATACGTCGCCGTCGTCGGGATGCCCGCCCCCATAATGATGCAGGCAATCGCGATCAGCACCAGCGAGAAGAACAGCGCCCATTGCTGTACATCAAAAAAGCTGAACGGCCACATCCCGCCAAAGACCGTGCCAATGTCGGTGGCTGTTTGCACCACCACATAACCGAGGCGAAAACCCACGCCGGTCAGGGTCACGACCCCAACGACGATGCCCACACAAGCCGCGGCCGCGCCCACCGCCAACGTGCTTTTCGCCCCCAGCGCCAGCGTATCCCACAGATCACGAATGTTCAGACGGTTCACCGGATTCAAAAATCCAACCACTACACAGGCAATGATGCCATAGACGGCGGCGAAGTCCGGCGTTCGTCCGCTCAGGATGAGATAGACAAGGATGCCCAGCGGAATAATCGACAGCCAATGCTGGCGCAGCACAACACCCGCTTTGGGCAGCTCCTCCGCCGTCAGGCCACGCAGCCCCAGCTTGCGGGCCTCCAGATGCACCATGATAAAGATGCCAAAATAATGCAGTAACGCGGGGATCAATGCCGCCGCCAGAACATCGCGCAGCGGAATTTCAAGATATTCCACCATGATGAAGGCCGCTGCCCCCAAAATCGGCGGCGTAATCTGTCCTCCCGTGGAAGCAGTCGCTTCGACCGCCCCCGCGAAATGCGATGGATAACCGACCCGTTTCATCGCCGGAATCGTCAACGCTCCGGTGGTCACGGTATTGGCAATGGAGGAACCGGAGATCGTGCCCATGAAAGCCGACGAAAAGATCGCAACCTTGGCAGGGCCACCTGAATAGCGACCCGCAATCACCATGGCGAGGTCGATAAAAAGTTGCCCCAGACCAATCCGCGTGGCCAGCACACCAAACAGAATGAACAAAAATACATATTGCGCCATCACGCCAATGGCGACGCCATAGATGCCCTGGTTCGTCATGTAGAGATGATTCACAACGCCCAGCCAGCTTGATCCCCCATGCTTGAGTGCGCCGGGCATGATCTGGCCAAACAAGGCAAAGGCGATAAACAGCATCGCGATGATGGGCAACGTTGGCCCAATAGAACGGCGCGCGGCTTCCAACACGAGGACCAGAAGAACCGTTCCCATGAAGACGTCGGAGACGGAAGGATTACCTACCCGCTCCGCCACGCTCTCAGGCGGCAAAAGCGGTAGGTAAAGCGCCGCCGCAACGCCCAGAAATGCGAGAACCAGATCGAAGATCGAAACGCCATCGAAGCGATACCATGCAGGTGTCGCGACAGCAGTGCTTTGTGTCTTGCGCCATGAGAACAATAAGAAGACCAAACCCAGCACGAAGGCAAGGTGAATGCCCCGATGCAGCAACTCACGAATCAATCCAAAGCCGGAAGCATAAAAATGATAGACCGACATGGCCACCAACGCGAGGGAGACGACCGCACCAACCTTGCGGCCCGTGGCGCGGAACGCCATTTCAGGATCGTATTTACGCTCGATCTCCGCGAGGTGATCGTCGGAAAGCGGTTCTGACCCGGACATGGGTATCTCCCTGCGGCAAGAAAAACCCGGACGCTGCACGCTGCGTCCGGGTGGTCGGTCAGAGGATCGCAAGGTTTTCAATCACAGCAAAGAACCTGTGCGCTCCCTTGTTTTAGCGGCCTCCCCAAATGCCATGCGGCATTCGGGAACGCGATCACATGATTTGATGCGGCCTTACTGCACCATGTCCAACAGCTTCTGAACACGCGCGTTCAGAGCTTCGAGTTCGGAGCGGATTTCTGATTTTGACATCGCCGCGCCGCCCATGCTGCCTGCATCTTTCATCAGGCCAGCTTCCTTATAGAAGCGTGCAGCACCATTATGCAGCGGTACGCCAATGCCGTTCAGGGCAGTTTCAGCAGTGATCGTCTTGCCCTTGGCATGGCCGTTATCGAGCAGCTTACGGGAGTTGCTGTTCCACAAGGCTTTGGTGATGCCATAGATCAGATCGTCATCTTCTTTGGCAGAGGTGAACCACTGCGCACCAACGGCAACGGTCGAGACCGTGCCCACATTCTCATACGTGCCAGCAGGAATATCGCTTGCGGCAAAGAAACCATATTTATCGGTCAATGTCTTTGCCGCAGCACCGTCGATAGGAACCAGCTTGATATCCACGGCAGAGGCCAATTCGACCAGCGAGCCGGTCGGATAACCCGCAACAACAAAATAGGCATCGATTTTGCCGTTACGCAGGGCTTCACCAGCCGCGTTACCCTTAAGGGCTTCTGCTGTAACGTCAGCTTTCGACAAACCGGCTGATTCAAGAATCAGGTTGGCATCAACATAGGTTCCCGAACCCGGCTCATCGAGCGAGACGCGCTTGCCCTTGAGATCGGCAACCGAAGCAATATCACTGTCGGCCAATGCGACGAGGTGGATATGCTCCTCGAACAGGGCGGCGATAGTACGAAGGTCTTTCGCAGGTTCCTTGCCTTCCATCGTGCCGGTGCCGGTATAGGCCCAATAGGCCACATCCGACTGCGCGAAGCCCGAATTACGAAGACCAGACATGATCGCATTCACGTTGTCCACCGATCCGCGCGAAGAAACGGCTGAGGAAATGAGGCCTTCCACACCGCAGCTGCCGCCCTTGTCGCATTCGCGCGATCCGGGAGGATTGGAGATCGCATTCGCGATCACACCACCAACAGGATAGTAGGTATAGGCCGTACCGCCCGTGCCAATGGTAAAGAATTTCAGTTCTTGCGCCATCGACGTGGTGGCAGCGCCAAGCGACATGGCCGCGCCAAGCGCAAGGGCGGTCAGGTTTTTGGTGAACGGTTTCATGGACAATTTTCTCCCAGATGGCTGTATTGTTTTCCGCAGGGCAGATGACGGGTCTCACCCTGCACCCAGTTTTTTGCAGAAGCCGATTGCGGGCGACAGTGTGGTGATCCTGCAAGGCAAGTAAACAGTATTCTCAATCTTTTGTACGCGATTGCCCGGTGGCGAATGGATAAAGGGGAAGCACATGGGGTCTGAAACCCCTTTCCCCGCCCGAAAGGACGGCTTAACGTCGCGCACGAAACCGACACTCCTGTGAAAGGCTCCTGCGATGGACGCGCCTACGCCCAAATTCGACAAGTCGAAACTCCCCAGCCGCCATGTGACCGAGGGTCCGGCCCGCGCACCGCATCGCAGCTATTATTATGCCATGGGCATGACGGAGGAGGAAATTCACCAACCCCTCGTCGGGGTTGCGACCTGCTGGAACGAGGCCGCGCCCTGCAACATCGCCCTGAACCGCCAGGCACAGGCAGCCAAGATCGGCGTGAAGGCGGCCCACGGCACGCCGCGCGAATTTACCACCATAACCGTCACAGACGGCATCGCGATGGGCCATGAGGGGATGCGCTCCTCACTGGCATCGCGCGAGGCGATTGCCGATACCGTCGAGCTGACCATGCGCGGACACTGCTACGACGCCATCGTCGGACTGGCGGGCTGCGACAAGTCTCTCCCCGGCATGATGATGGCGATGATCCGTCTCAACGTGCCGAGTGTGTTCGTCTATGGCGGTTCGATCCTGCCGGGACGGCTCGATGGCAAGGACGTGACGGTGCAGGACGTGTTCGAGGCGGTGGGTCGTCATCAGGCGGGTGATATGACCACCTGCGAACTTGAAAAGCTGGAGCAGGTCGCCTGCCCTTCCGCCGGGGCATGTGGCGGACAATTCACCGCCAACACCATGGCCTGTGTGTCCGAGGCTATCGGGCTGGCGTTGCCGAACTCTTCCGGTGCGCCCGCGCCTTATGAGAGCCGCGACGAGTATTGCGTCGCCTCAGGCGAAGCCGTGATGAACCTGATCGCAAAGAATATCCGCGCCCGCGATATCGTGACGCGCAAATCGCTGGAGAACGCCGCGCGCGTCGTCGCCTGCACCGGCGGCTCGACCAATGCGGGGCTGCACCTGCCCGCTATGGCCCATGAAGCGGGTATCGACTTCGATCTGTTCGATGTGTGCGAGATATTCAAATCAACGCCCTATTTCGTGGATCTCAAGCCCGGTGGTCAATACGTCGCGAAAGACCTGTATGAAGCAGGCGGCGTACCGATGGTGATGAAACAGCTTCTGAAAGCAGGCCTTATCCACGGCGATTGCATGACTGTCACCGGCAACACGATTGCTGAAGACCTTGAAAGCGTTAATGATGTTGTCGATGGTCGCGTGATCTATCCCGTCGAGACACCTCTGTCACAAACCGGCGGCGTTGTCGGCCTCAAGGGCAATCTCGCCCCTGAAGGCGCGATTGTGAAAGTCGCGGGCATGACGGCGGAAGAACAGAAATTCACCGGCCCCGCACGTGTTTTTGAATGCGAGGAAGATGCTTTCGAGGCCGTCAAGGCGCGCAGCTACAAGGAAGGCGAAGTTATCGTCATCCGTAACGAAGGCCCAAAGGGTGGCCCCGGTATGCGCGAAATGCTCTCCACCACGGCTGCCCTCTCAGGGCAGGGTATGGGCAAGAAACTGGCCCTCATCACCGATGGTCGTTTCTCTGGCGCGACACGCGGCTTCTGTGTCGGCCATGTCGGCCCTGAGGCGGCAGTGGGTGGCCCTATTGGCCTGTTGAAAGACGGCGATGTCATTACCATCGACGCCATCTCCGGCGAGATTTCCGTGGCTGTGGACGATGCCGAAATGGAAGCCCGCCGCAAGGACTGGAAAGGCCCACGTCAGACCATCTACGGAGCCGGAGCCTTGTGGAAATACGCCCAACTTGTCGGCCCAACCGTCAAAGGCGCAATCACCCATCCAGGTGGTAAGCACGAGGGGCACAGTTACCCGGATTTGTAGCAGTGCCAACTCTCCTGATCGTCTACCACTCCCGCACCGGCGGCACGCGGCAGATGGCGGAAGCCGCTGCCGAAGCCGCGCGGCAGGAAACGGAGACAATTCTCAAGCCCGCCACCGAAGCCACCGGCGACGATCTGCTCGCCGCCGATGGCTATCTCTTTGCCGCACCCGAAAATCTTGCGGCGATAGCGGGGGTTATGAAAGATTTCTACGACCGTACCTATTACAACGTATTGGGCAGGATAGAGGGCCGCCCCTATGCCCAGATGGTTTGCGCAGGGTCGGATGGCGAGAATGCGGCGCGACAGACAGCGCGTATCGCAACAGGGTGGCGGCTAAAGGCAGTGCAGGAACCTCTCATCATCTGTACTCACGCCCAAACGACCGGGCAAATCCTTGCAACAAAAACTATCCCCAAAAACGATCTCGACCGATGCCGCGACCTCGGTTCCGCGATGGGCGCAGGTCTCGCGATGGGGATTTTCTGAAATAACCGCCATGATCGTCAGCTTGCGCCGCTCTTTTTTCACAGCTTGGTTCAAGAGAGTCTTGCGCGCATCACAACCGACTCAACCCTCGAATCAGACAGGGTTTTTCGGTATGCACCTGCTGTAACCTAGAAAACCTCCTACCAATATATTACTCGAAGAAAACGATGTATCTTACAGACTCAGAACATTTTTCTGGATTTTTACATTGAAGTAATTCATGGTCTCCTCAAATACCAATGAGGAGAGAGCAGATGAAACTCCTATCGACAGTTGCCATGGGCGCGCTCCTGCTGGGCGCATGTGCTCCCTTCGAGCACGGCCATTATAATGCCAATGTGAACTACCAACCTCCGGTAGTCACAGATAACTTCAACGCGCCGTATAACAGTGGGGCCATTGTCACGGGCAATCAGGTCTTTTCGGAGCCCGCCTTTTCAGTTCCGGCCACGTATTCGACGCCGATCAATATCGCGCCCCCTGCGCCTATTGCGCAGACCAGCTACATTGAGCCGGTAATCCATCAGCAGGCCCCGGTTTTCATCCAACAGCCGCAAGTGATCCACCAGCAACCACAAGTGGTTCATCAGCAGGCTCCGGTCATAATTGAACAGCCGCAGGTGATCCATCAGCAGCAGTTGCCGGTAGTGCATCACCAGCATCACCAGCAACAGCAGATCGTGTACAATCAGGCTCCTATCGTTCAGCAGAACTACGCAGAACCGTTGCCATACCCGCAGCATCAGCCGATTTTTCAGCAAGAGTACCAGCCAGTAGCACAGGTCAATTATTCAGCCCCTGTGCAGCATATCGAGCCGGCCCAATATGTCGAAACCCAACCTCACATCGTTGAACCGCCGCATTATGTCGAGCCGGGCAATAGCGGCTATCAGTTAACGCATCTTCCGCCACCACCAATCGAATATGCGCCTCCTTCTGCCCCGCTGCCCATCGCCAAACCGTTCCACCACGAACAGTATGTCGAAGCACCACTACCCATCCATCAACAACCCGTTTACGAACAGGCACCTCCGCCTGCTACCTACGGCACGAGTGTCAGTGTGGAGGAACAACGAATCGAGGCTCCGCTGGCATATGCTCCGCCACAGGTCGTGAACGCGCCCCCCGTTTATCTGCGCGGTGCACCGCAATACGCGAACCAGCCCTACCCTGCTCCGGGATACCCACAATTTGGCCCTCCCGGTCAATTCGGAGCGCCGAACGGGTTTGGTGCTCCCTATGGTGCGCCCCCCGCTTATGGTCCCCCACAGCTTCCGGCAGCCGGACCAGCATACGGGTATCAACAGCCCGGCCCCGCCTTTGGTGGTGGGTTTGGAAACCCTTACGGTCCGCAGGCCGTACCTGCGCATACACGGCCTTATCCAACCGCCGGGTTCAACGGGGGGTATAACAACCCCTATGGACCCGCAGGTTGCGTAACGTCCTGCATAGGCAGTTCGTCGGTATTCTAAGGCCGACATCCTGAACAAAGACCCTGAAAGGGCGGCCCCGTGCCGCCCTTTTTGCGTTTCATGGTTTGGATACCCTACATCGGTAATCTGCCCTCAAATTCGCGAGAGGGAAGACACCCGATGAAACCGCTCCATTTACTCTGGGCCTTCTCATCCTTCACTCTGGGAGGTGCACAGCGGCGTTTTCTGAGCCTCGCTGAAGCCCTTGGCCCCACATATCGCCACAGCATCTTTGCCATGGATGGCTGCCATGATGCCGCCAATGCAGCGCCGCATCTACCACTCGACCTGATTGAGGGTAAGGCCGAAAAGGGCGCTTTACTCTCCCGCGCAAACCTTGCCATGATGCGTGGGCTAATGGCCGAACGACAGCCCGATCTGATACTGACGACGAATTGGGGGTCGATAGAATGGATCGTGGCCAATACCGGCGCACAATCAGTGCCACATATCCATTTCGAGGATGGGTTCGGCCCTGATGAGCGGCCCGACGCCCAAAACCCCAAACGCCTCTGGACGCGTCGTGTGTTATTCCGCAAGCCGGGTTTGCATTGCGTGGCCCCTTCGCAAGTGCTGGAGAATGTCTATCGCCGTGCATGGAAACTACCCGCCGCACGGCTGCACTACATTCCAAACGGCGTTGATTGCACACGCTTTGCCGCACACCCCCGCAATGGTCCGCCGGTTATCGGCACGGTTGCTGCCCTGCGCCCGGAAAAGCGCATTGACCGTCTGATTGACGCTTTTGCCCTCGCCGCGATTCCCGATGCGACCCTGCTGATCATCGGTGACGGTCCAGAGCGCGCAGCATTGGAAGCGCGGGGTGTTCCCGGTGTCGAGTTTGCGGGTGCAACGAATGATGTTGCCCCCTTCCTCGCTCGCATGACCCATTTCGCCATGAGCTCGGATACGGAGCAGATGCCCATTTCGCTGGTTGAAGCCATGGCCACTGGTCTTCCGGTTGCGGCAACTGATGTGGGCGATACGAAAATCATGGTTTGCCCGGAGAACCGGCCTTTTGTCACACCGTTGGAAGATACGGGCGCGTTGGTGCAATCACTGGTCACTCTCGCCACAGACCCGGCCCTCTGCGCCCGACTTGGGGCGGCAAACGCACAAAAAGCGCAAGATGAATATGGCCTTGATGCCATGACCTCACGTTACGATGCATTGTTCCGCGACCGGGTGGGGCGGCAGGTTGCGCTTGCTGGTTGATCCTTGTTGATTTGATCTCCGTTGATGGCAGGGATTTCGACAAGAAGCTTGACCTGACGGCTTTTCCTGTTCGATTGGCATCAGGGATCGACCAGCAGGAGCCACCACCATGAATTTCGGCCTGACCGACGAGCAGGAGATGATTGTCACAACCGTTCGACGGTTCGTGGAAGAAGAAATCTTCCCACATGAAGCCGAAGTCGAGCGAACAGGTATCGTCCGCCCGGAAGTTGCCGCAGCGATCAAGGCAAAGACTCAGGAGCTTGGCTTCTATGCCTGTAACTTCCCGGAGGAAGTAGGCGGTGCAGGACTGAACCATCTGGAATTTGCGCTGGTCGAGCGGGAGCTTGGGCGCGGGTCGATGGCTCTGACGCATTTCTTCGGGCGTCCCCAGAATATCCTGATGGCTTGCGAAGGGGAGCAATGCGAACGCTATCTGCTCCCCGCTATACGGGGCGAGCGGATGGATGCGCTGGCCATGACCGAGCCGGATGCAGGATCAGATGTGCGGGGCATGAAATGCTTTGCCAAGCGCGATGGTGACGATTGGGTGGTCAATGGAACCAAGCATTTCATCTCTGGCGCGGATCATGCAGATTTCGTGATCTGCTTCATTGCAACCGGGGTGGACGATACGCCGAAAGGGCCAAAAAAACGGATCACGGCATTTCTGGTGGATCGCGGACATCCTGGGTTCGAGATCGCGGATGGATACGAGAGCGTCTCGCACCGGGGTTACAAGAACATGATCCTGCGCTTTGAGGATTGCCGTCTGCCAAATACGGCAGTTCTGGGCGAGGTCGATGGCGGATTTGCCGTGATGAATGAATGGCTCTACGCCACGCGCATCACAGTGGCGACAATGGCCGTGGGTCGGGCGCGTCGGGTCTTTGACTACGCATTGAACTATGCCGCTGAACGCGAACAATTCGGACAGAAGATCGGCAAATTTCAGGGTGTCGGCTTCAAGCTGGCCGATATGGTGACAGAGATTGATGCGGCCGATTGGTTGACGCTGGCTTCAGCATGGCGGCTGGATCAAGGTTTACCCGCCAACCGTGAGATCGCTTCGGCAAAGCTTTATGCCTCCGAGATGCTCGCCCGCGTCACCGACGAAGCCATCGCCATCCATGGCGGCATGGGCCTAATGAACGATCTGCCTCTCGAGCGTTTTTGGCGCGATGCACGGGTGGAACGTATCTGGGACGGCACGTCAGAGATACAGCGTCACATCATCAGCCGGGAAATGCTGCGACCGTTAGGGGCATAGCGTTTCGCAGTGCAAGCCCTTCGCTACCAAGCCGCGCCCGGAATACCCGGAATAAAGGTCTTATGGACAGCGCAGTGTGCCACCTTATCGTCACAGATAGTAAAGCGCACACCATACAATAGCGGACCGGTCGAAATGGAATTGTCGGCCTGAAAACCAGAGTCGGTTGACGTAGTCGGGATCGTCGGGACAAGGTACGCATTAAGGGAGTCTATAATCGTGATTCACAGTGCAAACGGGGATGACCGTTTGCGATGAACGAAGGCTACCGCAACCGCACCGCCCATGATGGGACAAGGGATGTGGCACAGGGGAGAAAAACAGCATGAAACTCAATGGCTCACAAGTGATTGCAGCAGATCGCATGGCGGTCTGGAATGCTCTGAATGATCCCGAAATTCTCAAACGATGTATCTCCGGCTGTGAGGAGATGAACCGAACGTCCCCGACTCAATATGACGCAATCGTCAAGCAGAAGATCGGTCCCGTCTCGGCAACTTTCAAAGGCGAAGTCATCCTGAGTGACATTCGGGAAGGCGAAAGCCTTACGCTTAAGGGCGAAGGCAAGGGCGGTGTCGCAGGCATGGCAAAGGGCGGTGCGGTCGTCACGCTCTCTGACGTCGAAGGCGGAACATTGTTGTCCTACGACGCCGACGCCTCGGTCGCGGGCAAACTGGCCCAACTTGGCTCGCGCCTGATTGATGGTGTGGCGCAAAAGATGGCCAACGGCTTCTTCACAAGCTTCAAGGGCGAAGTCGAAGCGGGTGGCGGGGGCGGCTCGGCAGGTGTGAGCATCACAAACTCATCAAGCGGTGATTACGCTTCCTCTACAGCTTTTGCATCTTCGTCATCATCCTCTTCCTCATCGTCGTCCTCTTCTTCTTCTTCTTCGGGCGGTGCAGCAATCGCTACTGCCGCAGGTGCCGCCGGAGTGGCGGCATCGGCCATGGCCAGCAATGCGACCCAGGGCGCGCGCGATACCATGGATGCCCATACCGGCGCGCTCCATGATGCCGCCGCAGAGCGGATGCTCAACCCGGCCATTGGCACGGGGGCGGGTGAAATCGACATGGACGATCCAGAAATCGGCGATATTGACGTTTCGTCAGTCGAGGGGGGTCCATCTGAAAGCGATGTCTCCGCTGACCTCGGTGCCGCGCGCGGGAATGTCGGCACGATGGGTGCCGGTGCTGCAATCACCGGGGCTGCGGGTGGTGTAATGGCCAACGCCAGTGCTGGCGCACAAGATGTCGCCGCCAATGTCAGCGATCACGTGGCAGGCGCGGCAAGCAACCTGGGCGAACAAGCGCAGGATTATGCTGCTGATATAGGTGGCAACATAAGCGACAGCGTATCCGGCCAAATCGATGCCGCAGGGGACGCAGCGCGCGGGGCTATGCAAAACGCTGGCGATAACCTCTCCGCCACGACAACAGCAGGCGTCGATGCCGCCACAGCCGGGATTGACGCTGCGGCCAGTGGGGCTATGGAAAATGCAGGGGCAAGCCTCGACGGTATACGCGACAGCGTATCTGGCCAAATCGACGCCGCAGGAGATGCAGCGCGCGGGGCTGTGCAGGGCGACGCCACCGTAGACACAGGCGGGTCAGGCATTTCCGGTGCGGGCATGGCAGCGGGAGCTGCAGCAATTGGCGGCATCGGCGCAGCAGTCAGCGGCTTTGCCGCGCGCGCGCAGGACAAATTTGATGAAACCCACGAATCCGTCCGCGAACGCGTCATCGCAGCCGGAGAGGACATTGACGAAACGAAGTCCTGGGGCGACACAAAAGACCACCTGGGCCGTGCTGCGTCAGAAACCCGCGACACTGCAAAGGATGTCTACGATGCCGCCCGCGCGCGGGTCGAAGGCGATGTTGAGCGCGCCAGCGCCGAATGGAACGAGGCCAAGACCAACGCTTCCGAAGCTTATGGCGAACTCAAGGGTGCAGGCGAGGACGCATGGACAACCGGCAAGGGATATGCCGCCGAAGAAGCCAAGGCTCCCAAGATCGGCCCTCTCGGCCAACCATGGTATCTGTGGATTATAGGCATTCTCGTCCTGCTCGTTATCCTCTGGATGCTGTGACGCATGGGCTGTGCATCCGTTCCATGCTAACAAACTAAAAAAGAACTTGAAAAGGGTGCCACCTATGCGCCCGAAGGGAGTGAAAATGGCGACCATCTCGATGACCGTGAACGGCAAACAGTTGTCCGGTGAAGCACAAGGGAACACGCTGCTCGTCGAATTCCTGCGCGAAGAACTTAAGATGACCGGCACTCATGTAGGCTGCGACACCTCGCAATGCGGCGCTTGTGTCGTCCATGTGAATGGCGAGAGCGTCAAGAGTTGCACGGTCTTTGCGTCGGCTTGCGATGGTGGAACGGTTGCGACCATTGAAGGCATGGCCAATGACGATGGCAGCCTTGGTGTGATCCAGCAGGCATTTCAGGATGAACACGGTCTGCAATGTGGATTCTGCACCCCCGGCATGGTGATGTCGATTGCAGACATACTCAAGAACAACCCACAGCCGACCGAAGCGGAAATCCGCGAAGGACTAAAGGGCAATATCTGCCGTTGCACCGGATACCACAACATCGTCAAGGCCGCGCAATCCGCCGCTGCGACCCTTTCCGGGGCTGCTCAGGCCGCCGAATAACCACAAGATAAGGCCACCCGGCGACGCGCCACCGGGTCAGGACGAACGACCAGACGGCGCGCAAAGCCAATGCTAGGGGAGAGAAACATGGCCAAGGACAATGTAATTGGCGGTTCGATGAAGCGACGTGAAGACACGCGCTTTCTGAAAGGCCGGGGCCGCTATACGGACGACATGAATCGACCAGGCCAGACCTATGCCTACATCCTGCGCTCGTGGAGCGCACACGCGACTCTTAACAACGTGGACACCACCGCCGCCTCCGCAGCCGACGGTGTAATCCGCGTCTTTACTGGCAAGGATATCGAGGAAGCGGGCCTTGGCGGCGTTCCCTGTGGCTGGGAGATCACCGACAAGAACGGTGATCCGATGAAAGAACCGGCGCACCCGATTCTCGCCATCGGCAAGGTTCGCCATGTGGGCGACCCCATCGCCGTCGTCGTGGCCGAAAGCTATCAGCAAGCCCGCGATGCCGCCGAGATGATCGATGTCGATCTGACCGATCTGCCCGCCGTGGTAGATATGCGCACCGCTGAAACTCTGGGCACTGCCGTGCATGATGAAGCGGCGGACAACCTCTGCTATGACTGGGAACTGGGTGACAGTGAGGCCACCGAGAAAGCCTTTGCCGAAGCGGCCCATGTCACGACGCTCGATTTCATCAACAACCGTCTTGTTGCCAACCCGATGGAGCCGCGCTGCGCCATCGGCGATTACGACGAAGACGCCGATCACTACACTCTCTACACCACGTCACAGAACCCGCATGTCATCCGCTTGCTCATGGGTGCGTTCGTACTGTCGATCCCGGAACACAAGCTGCGCGTTTATGCGCCTGATGTGGGCGGTGGCTTCGGTACGAAGATCTTCCACTACGCGGAAGAAGCCTTCGTCACCTGGGCCTCCGCCCAGATCAAGCGCCCGGTCAAGTGGACTTCCGACCGCTCGGAAGCCTTCATTTCCGATGCCCATGGCCGCGATCATGTAACCACGGCACAGTTGGCGCTGGATGCCGAAGGCAAGTTCCTTGCCCTGCGCGCCGACACCCGCGCCAATATGGGCGCGTACCTCTCGACCTTCGCGCCCTGTGTTCCAACATGGCTGCACGGTACGCTACTTGCGGGTCAATATACGACCCCGGCGGTCCATGTACGTGTGCGCGCGATGTTTACCAACACTGTACCCGTTGATGCCTATCGCGGTGCAGGTCGCCCCGAAGCGACCTATCTGCTGGAGCGGATCATCAACAAGGCCGCACAGGAACTGGGAATGGATCAGGCGGAATTGCGCCGCAAGAACTTCATCCGCAGCTTCCCCTATGACACGCCCGTCGCGCTGCAATACGATACCGGCGATTACGACGCGACGCTCGACGCTGTGCTCGAAATGGCCGATTATAAGGGCTTCGAAGCCCGCAAGGCAGAAAGCGCATCGCGCGGCAAACTGCGCGGTATCGGCCTCTCCTGCTACATTGAGGCTTGCGGCATTGCCCCCTCCTCGCTAGTGGGCGCACTTGGCGCGCGGGCCGGACTATACGAGGCCGCAACCGTTCGCGTAAACCCGACCGGCTCAGTCACTGTAATGACAGGCTCCCACAGCCATGGCCAGGGCCACGAGACCACCTTCGCACAGGTCGTCTCCGATGCTCTGGGTATCCCCGCTGACCAGATTGAAATCGTCCATGGCGATACCGATAAAATCCCATTTGGCATGGGTACTTACGGCTCGCGCTCGCTTGCAGTAGGTGGTTCGGCCATCGTCAAGGCAGTCGATAAGGTCGTCGCAAAAGGCAAGAAGATCGCTGCACACCTGCTGGAAGCCGCCGAAAGCGACATCGTTTTCGAGGATGGCCAGTACAAGGTTGCGGGCACTGACAAGGCAAAAGCCTTCGCCGAAGTCTCGCTCGCCGCGTATGTTCCTCATAATTATCCCATTGAGGAAATCGAACCGGGGTTGGAGGAAACAGCGTTCTACGATCCCAAAAACTTCACTTATCCGGCAGGATCGTATCTCTGCGAAGTTGAGGTCTGCCCCCATACCGGCAAAGTCGAGATCGTGGCCCTCAGCGCCTCGGATGATTTCGGCAATGTCGTCAATCCAATGATTGTCGAGGGTCAGGTCCATGGCGGTCTGGCACAAGGGATCGGGCAGGCAATGCTCGAAAACGCAGTCTATGACGAACATGGCCAGTTGATCGCAGGTTCGTACATGGATTATGCGATGCCGCTGGCGGTCGATTTGCCCAGCTTTAACGTCGAGACGGCGCAAGGGACACCATGTACCCACAACCCGCTCGGTGTGAAGGGTTGTGGCGAGGCAGGGGCCATCGGCTCACCGCCCGCGCTGGTCAATGCAGTGGTCAACGCCCTGCAAGATCATGGCATCGACCATATCGACATGCCCCTCACCCCACTGCGCGTCTGGACCGCAATCCAGAACGCAAGCGTCAAACAAGCCGCAGAATAAGGAGAGCGAGAGATGTATAGCTTTGAATTCACTCGTCCGAGCGACCTCTCCGTCGCCGTCGATGCCCTCAAAGGCGATGGCGCACAGGCACTTGGTGGCGGTCAAACACTCATCCCTGTTCTGAAACAACGACTTGCAGCTCCAACAACCCTCGTGGATCTGTCGGGCATTGAATCGCTCAAGGGCATCCGTCGCATGGGCGATATGCTCGTCATTGGTGGCGGCACCACGCATGGCGCTGTTGCAGCGAGCGGCGATGTTGCCGCTGCAATCCCCGGTCTCGTCGAGCTTACCTCAAAGATCGGTGATCCGCAGGTTCGCAATCGTGGTACTATCGGTGGCAGCCTCGCGAATAACGATCCGGCGGCGTGCTATCCTTCCGCCGCATTGGCGCTGGGGGCGATCATCGTAACAAACCAGCGCGAGATCGCGGCGGATGACTTCTTCCAGGGCCTCTACGCGACCTCACTTGAGGAAGGCGAAGTCATCACAGCGGTCAAATTTCCAATCCCTGCTGCTTCGACCTATCAAAAGTTCGAACAACCGGCTTCGCGCTTCTCATTGACCAGTGTTTTCCTCGCAAAGATGCAGGACGGCTCGGTTCGTGTTGGTGTGACCGGGGCTGGTGCAGATGGTGTTTTCCGGCATGAAGGGCTGGAACAGGCGCTCTCTGCCAACTTCTCCGCAGGGGCAGTGGATGGCGTATCCGTTTCGGCGGAAGGCATGTCAAACGACCTGCACGCCACTCCTGAATACCGCGCGAACCTCGTCAAGGTTATGACGAAACGAGCGGTCGAAGCCCTTTCCTGAGCGGTTGTTATCTGCGCGTATGCGGGGATATTTCGCCCCTCACAAATGATCCCCGCATACGCGAGGATGACAGGATAGCGGCCTGCGGGCCGCTATTTTTTTTGCGCATTATCCCCTTGAACAACCCCAAGTCGCTTCCCAAATCCTCGTCATCGGAGGCCAGCCGGCTCCGAAATCCGCCCTGCCGAACAACCGGAGGGCATCTGACTACGTATCGCTTGAACACGAGGATATGACATGCGTACTTTCGATCTTGCACCACTCTACCGCAACACTGTCGGCTTTGACCGTATGGCCACCCTGCTCGACCGGGCCATGAGTGCGGAAAGTGGAACCCAGACTTATCCCCCTTACAACATTGAGAAAACCGGCGATGATACCTACCGTATCACGGTTGCCGCCGCCGGGTTTGCCGAGGCCGACCTGACGGTCGAATCGCGCGAGGGACAACTCGTCATCACGGGCAAAAAAGCCCCCCGTTCCGAGGAAGATACCGTGCGTATCCTGCATCGCGGCATCGCAGAGCGTGGATTCGAACGCCGTTTCCACCTCGCCGATCACGTCACAATCAGCGGGGCGCATCTTGAGAACGGTTTGCTTCATGTCGATCTCGTACGTGAGGTTCCCGAAGCTCTGAAACCCCGCACAATCCAGATCGCGACCGGGGCCGATGCAAAGACTATCGAAGCGGAAAAAACTGTTTCCTGATCGACCTGCATCACTCAACGGTTTCATGCGCCCGTCTCGAAAGAGGCGGGCGTTTTTTTGGACGCCAAGCACTTCCCCACATCAAATCAAAGCACCCTTTCCCGAAAATTACCTATATAAAACAATATTTTATCTAGAATCAACGGCAAACTTCCCATCCAAACCATTCACAGTAAAGATATAAAATATGCATTTGAAATTCTTATTTCATGATTTAAGAGTAAAAAACTGCATCTGGAAAATTTAGGACACATAGGATGCCAAATAAAACCACACTGGCTCTGGCGGGCCTCTGAGCATCGGAGTATCAGCCGGTGTTTTTTCTGCTAAAGCGCATGGCAATAACTTCTCATAAATTATTGATAGTGAAGGAAAAATTATTTTTCCAGCTGATTTTCGAAAAGACATGGTACACCTTGGCTCCCGGTTCGTTCCAGAAGGTGGCGCAAGTGGTTTCCATGACGTTTACACCGAACGTGAAAACGTAGAAGCTTACAAGAAAGACGGTAAGTTTCCTGATGGCGCAACGCTGGTTAAAGAACTACGTGCGCATGAGTCAGGCGACTTCACCACTGGCGAAGGCGTGAGTCATTCAACCAATGGCCTGAAGCAATGGTTTGTGATGGTCAAAGACTCAGAAAACCGCTTCCCTGAAAATGCAAACTGGGGTGCAGGCTGGGGTTGGGCTCTCTTCAAGCCTGATAGCAAAGACATAAATGCCTCGACAGATTATGAAGCCGATTGTATCGGATGTCATATCCCGGCGGAGGCGACAGACTACGTCTATACGCAAGCATACCCGATGCTGAAAGAATAATACTAGGCACTTCGATAACAACTGCGCATCCGGCGCGGCGTTAAACCTGTGCTCTAAAGAGTCAGGAAACGCGCGGCTTTTGGCGGGTTTCCTGATACAAATTGATCGTCGATCACTTTACCCGTCTACCAGGTCAACCGCCGCCCCCAGATCGACCGACACCAGCTTTGACACCCCCCGCTCCACCATTGTCACGCCATAGAGCCGGTCCATCCGCGACATCGTGAGCGCATGGTGCGTAATGACCAGAAACCGCGCATCTGACCGCCGGGTCATTTCGTCCAGCAACGCACAGAACCGCTCGACATTTGCGTCATCCAGCGGCGCATCAACCTCGTCCAGCACACAGACTGGAGCAGGGTTCACCAGAAAAACCGCAAAGATCAACGCCATAGCGGCCAATGTTTGCTCCCCCCCCGACAATAGCGACAAGGCCTGCACCCGTTTTCCCGGCGGCTGACAAAGGATTTCGAGGCCCGCTTCCAGCGGATCGTCGGATTCGGTAAGCTGCAATTCCGCTTGCCCACCCCCGAAAAGATGCGTGAACAGGTCACGGAAATGCCCGTTCACTTGCGCGAATGCCGCCAACAGCCGCTCTCGCCCTTCGCGATTGAGGGCCGCAAGGCCCGTCCGTAATTTGGCGATGGCCTGCTCTAATTCCGCCTTTTCAGCACCGAGCGCACCATGTTCTGCCGCGGCCTCTTCGATCTCCAGTTTCGCACGTAAATTCACCGCTCCAAGCCGTTCACGATCCGCACGCGCACGCAAAAGACGTGCTTCGACCGCTTCGGGATTCGTTTCCGCAAGCTCCGCAAATCGCGCAGCTACCGTCTCCACATCCCCGCCTGTTTCATCGAGCAGATCAATCTCGGTTTCCACGACACGTGCCGTCGCCCCTTCCGCGAGTGCTTCCCCACGCGCCAAAGCCTCACGCGCGGTCGAGAGTGTTCGCGACGCCTCCCCTGCCGCTGCCGTCTTCTCGCGCAAGTCCGCTTCGGCCCCGGCCAGCGCATCGGCACTCGCCGTTACGCGTGTTGCCGCTGCTTCAACCTCTCCGTCCAGCCCGGCCTGTTCCCCAGCCAAGCGTTCAGGAACGCCCTTCGCAGCCTCCAGTTCCGCTTCGGCTTCACGTTGGCGCTTTGAAACATCAATACGGCGCATTTCTGCGGCGCTCGCCCGTTTGCGCCAGCCATCCAGTTGCGTTCGAATTGCTGCCAATCTCTCCGTACGCCGCGCTTCGGCCCCGACCAACGCGGCCTGATGCGCGCGGGCCGTGTCAAGCGCCGCACGGTCCCCCGTTAACGCGCCCTGCGCCGCCTCGGCTTTTGTCAGCAGGTCCGCCGGATCAGCAATCTTCGAACATCCCTCCGCCGCCTCATCAGAGCGCGCCTGGCAAACCTGCGCAGTTTCGCGTAGCCCACCGAGTTCTTCCTCCAGCCGTGACACCGCCGCCGACCGCCTCGCGTGATCGGCTTCCAGATCAGCCTGCCGCCGCGCACTTGCCGCCGCCGCATCCTCGCTCTCTTTGAGCGCTTGCCGCGCCCCGGCCTCCGCCGCCCGCGCGGCATCCAGGCGCACGGCCACATCGCTGCGCCCTGCCTCGGCCCCGGCCAGCGCCCCCCGCGCCAATTCGACTTCCCGGCTCAGGGCTTCCTGCCGGTTCAGCCGTTGCAGGCGCAGCGTCGCGACATCTTCGCCTTCCGCATCCCCGCCCCGGAAATACCCGTCCCACCGCCACAAATCGCCTTCCGGGCTAACCAGCCGCTGCCCCGGCCCCAATCGATCCTGCGCCTCCGCTCCGTCTTCGCGCGCCACCACCGCCGTCGAGGCCAGCACCCGCCCAAGCGCCGCCGGGGCCGTGACATGCCGCGACAAAGGCTCTCCCGAAGGCGCAGCCCCCAACGTCCCAAGATCACGCCACCCCCGCGCATCCGGTGCATACGCCGCCACCGGGGCCAGCGCCGCATCGCCCAGCGCCGCCGCCAACGCGCGCTCATAACCGGGAGCCGCCCGCACTTTCTGCATTACGCCTTCGCCGGAATCCGGCGCGGACAACCGCTTTTCCAGCCGTGCAGCCTCATCCTCCAGCGCCGAAACCGCCCCACGCTGCGCCGCAAAGGCCGCCCGTGCCTCGCTTTCCGCTTCCTCCAGTTCCCGGCGCGTTGCCTCCAGAGCAGACAGGCGCTCCGGCTCGCCATCCACCGCCCGCGCCGCCGCCTCTGCTGCATCACGAGCCTCTTGCAAGGCCAGCGTCACTGCCTCCAGCTCCCCGCGCTCCGTCACTGCCCGCGCTTCCGCGCCCGACAACCGCCGCTGCGCTTCGTCCAGCGCGCGTGCTGCATCATCGCGAATACGCTCTGCTGCCTTGCGCTCTGCGGTCCCCGCTGCCGCTGTTGCCGCCAACGCATCCCGTGCAGCTTCGGCCCGCGTAACCGTCGCTTCCGCATCCACCACGGCCTTCGCCGCCAGCGCAATCGCCCCGGCATCGGTGACGACACTGCGCATTTCTGCCCGTTCGGCCTCCAGCCCTTCAATGGCCGTCTGCGCATCCCCCGATAATTCGGATTCGCGCCCCAGATCATCCACCAGCCGCGCCAGATCACGCTCCAGCCGGGTCAGCGTTTCCGTGGCCCGCGCCGCATCCGCCGCCAGTGCCTCGCGCCGTGCGAGCAACCGTTGATGCACAGCCGTTGCCACCGCTGATTCTTCGCGCAGGGGCGGCAGTGCCTCCTCCGCCACATCCCGCTCCCGCGCCGTGCGCACCTCTTCAGCCGTGGCCGCCGCCACCGCCCGTTGTGCCTCATTCACTGCCGAAGTTGCCCGCGCCGCTTCATCCCGTGCCACGCGATAGCGCAGCCACAGCAACTCACCAGTCGCCGCCTTGATAGTCTCGGTCAGGGCCACATACCGTTCCGCCTGTCGCGCCTGTCGCTTCAACCCCGCAACCTGCGCATCCAGCCGCACGAGCACATCATCTACCCGCAGCAGGTTTTCCTCTGCCGCGCGCAGCCGTTGCTCGACCTCCTTGCGACGCTCGTAAAGGCCCGCGATCCCGGCGGCATCCTCCAGTATCTTGCGACGTCCCTGTGGTTTTGCGGCGATCAACAGCCCGATCTGCCCCTGCCGCACCAATGACGGCGATTGCGGCCCGGTCGCGGCATCAGCGAACAACACCCGCACATCCCGCGCCCGCATTTCCTTGCCATTGATCCGAAAAGCTGACCCCGCATTGCGCGTAATCCGTCGCGCAACCTCCAGCGTTTCCTCGGCATTGAAAGGCGCAGGTGCATTCCCTGCCGTATCCTCCAGCATAAGCGAGACTTCGGCAAAGTTCCGCGCGGCGCGGCTGTCGGCCCCTGCGAAGATCACGTCCTCCATGCCGTCCCCACGCATGGATTTCGCCCGGTTCTCCCCCATCACCCAGCGTAACGCTTCCAGCAGATTGGACTTCCCACAGCCATTCGGCCCAACCACGCCCGTCAGCCCTGGCATCAATGCCAGTTCCGTCGGATCGACGAAGGATTTGAACCCCGAAAGCCGCAGCGTCGTGAATTTCACCCTAAGCCTCTGCCGTGAACGCCAACCCGCCCCTCATACAATCATTCGCGACCGGGGTGGATCAAAAAGTGTCGGAAGCGCGAAGGCGCTTAACCTACACTCCCGGTCCCATCATCAGGTCGGGCAGCCACGTCACGATGCCGGGAAAGATGCACAGGATGATGATCGCGGCCACCATACATAGCATGAAGGGAAGCGCGCCCTTGAGAACAGTGGAGAGCGGCACATCAGGCACAATGCCATTGATGACATAGAGGTTCAGGCCCACCGGTGGTGTAATCAGGCCGATTTCCATATTGATCGTAAAGACCACGGCGAACCAGTAAGGGTCAAATCCGGCGGCCATGACAATGGGCAGCAGGATAGGCGCAGTCATCAGGATGACGGCGACGGGGGGCAGAAAGAACCCGGCGATCAGCAAAAACACATTGATCGACCCCATCAGCACCCATTTGTTGAGGCCCGCCCCGGCGATGGCCTCAGCGGCGGATTGGGTGATGTAAAAGCTGGAAAGCATTTGGCTGAAAAGGGCGGCGCAGGCGATAATCATCAGGATCATCACGCTCTCGCGCATGGAAGTGGACAGGATCGTCCACAAAGCCTTTGGGTTCCACATACGGTAGATAAGAATGGCTAAAAGGATGCAGAAGGCGGCACCGACCCCTGCCGCCTCGGATGGTGTCGCAACACCGCCATAGAGGACGTAGAGAACGCCCACAATGATCGTGATAAAGGGCAGGACACGAGGCAAGATCGAAAACCGCTGACCCCACGTCACCTCGCGTCGGTCGCTGAAATCATAGCCCGCACGCGAGGCGGCATAGATCGACCATGCCATGAAGAGGCCGGTCAGCATCAACCCCGGTATCAGACCGGCCAGAAAGAGGCGTCCGATAGAGGTCTCGGTCGCGATGCCGTAGACAATCATGGTGATCGAAGGCGGGATGAGGATGCCAAGCGTTCCGCCTGCTGCGATTGCGCCGGTTGCTACCCCGTCGGGATAGCCGCGCTGGCGCATCTCCGGGATACCCATCTTGCCGATGGCCGCGCAAGTGGCGGGGGAGGAACCGGAGAGGGCGGCGAAGATTGAGCAGGCTCCGATATTCGAAATGATAAGGCCGCCGGGAACACGGTTGAGCCAGCGGTCGAGGGCTTCATAGAGGTCTTTGCCCGCTGGGGTCGCCGCCACGGCTGCGCCCATGACAATGAACATGGGAATCGACAGCAACGTGAATTCGGCCAACCCACCATAGAAATTATCCGCCAGCGAGGAGATAGCGAGCACCCCCCGGTCCAGAACGAGGAACGTGACGGCGGTGATCGCCAGAGTGAAGGCGACCGGCACGCCGATGGCCAGCAAAACAAAGACCATGAGGCCGACGAGCAGGCCAGCGGTTCCCGGTTCCATGCTCAATGTCCTCCCGTCTTGACGAGTGGTTCGCCGCGCCATGCACGGATAATACAGGCGAGGCATTGCAGGGCCAGCAGGCCAAAGCCGACAGGCATCGCCACATAGGTCCACCATTGCGGAAATTCGGGAGTTGTGTCGGTGGTCCAGCCACCCTCAAAGGCTTCCCACCAAAGTTCTGTCGATTTCCATGTCATCAGCGCCGCAAAGAGAAAGACAACCGCATCAGACAGGATCATCATACCCCGGCGCGTCTTTTCCGGCACAGCTTCGGTCACGATGCCGACGGAGACGTGGCCACGTTCTTTCAGCACCCACGCACTCCCCAAAAGGGTCGCGGCGACCAGAGCAACGGTTACGGCTTCCGTCTGCCATGGGGCGGAGGCTTCCATGACATAGCGAAGCCAGACCATCTGGCACACCAGAACGATGGCGATGCCAAGAAGCGTCGCGGCGATTATGGCAGCGAGCAGGCAGAGGCGGTCGATAAGGGTAATCATTGGTGGGGACTCGTGAAAATCGAGAGATAAAGCCCGTTGCCCCGGATCAGGTCCGGGGCAACGGAAAGAAGACGATCATTCGACGGCGAGGGCCATGTCGATGATCTCCTGTCCGCCTTTTACCTTTTCAGCGAACTTCTTGTAGGAGGTTTCCTGTGCGATGGCCCGCCATGCATCGGCCTGTTCTGCGGTCATGGACGCAATTTCGACGCCTGCTTTCTCAAATGCTTCGGCCATTTTATCGTCCAGACCAGCGGCCTGTTCTGCGAACCAGTCTTCCGCGACCTGACCGGCATCCATGACGGCTTTCTGTTGTTCTTCAGACAGCTTTTCAAAGCTGGCTTTCGACATCAGGATCGGCTCGTACATGAACCACAGGGCGTGCTCACCGGGGATGGTAAGGCATTTCACCTGCTCATAGATGCGATACGATACGAATGATCCCGAAGACGTGTTTGCCCCGTCCAGAACGCCCTGTTGAAGTGCGGTGTAGATTTCAGAGCTGGGCATAGACTGAATTGACGCGCCCGCGCCCTGAAGCATCTGGTTGAAGGCTTTACCCGCTGCGCGGAAGTTCTGGCCCTTCACGTCTTCGGGCGAGAGGACGCAATTCTCATTGGAAGCGAAACCACCCGCAAGCCATGCGTCGGAAATGACGATGACGCCTTCCTCATCCATGATTTTCTTCATGTGGTCGATGAAGGGGCTGTCATTCAGGCGCGCGGCGTGTTCATGGTTTTTCACGAGGCCGGGCATCAGGGTCGCATCGAATTCACCATGCCGGTTGGCGGCATAGGCCAGCGGGAATGCCGAGATGTCGAGTTCCCCGGTGGTCAGCGGCTTCCATTGTTCTTTGGGTTTGTAGAGCGTCTTGGACGGATAAACCTTGGCGGAAACGCCGGTATCGGCCTTGGCCAGTTCATCAGCGATGATCTGCACCATCTCGTGGCGCACATCCTTGGTGTTCCACTGATGTGAGGCGCGAAGTTCGATGTCTTCTGCGGATGCTGCTGTGGTGGCGAGCAATAGCGCGGTCGCTGCGGTAAGCATACGAATCGTCATTGGTGATCCTCCCGGTAGTATGAAGTGCCGCGCTGTCCCGCACGGCTTGTGTGTAACGATGATCATTTCGCGCGGTCCGTCAAGGTGATGGTTAACGGTCGCGAAAGGGGCGGGAGGTGTCGCCTCCTTTCTGGTGATCTGGTTTTTCAGACGTTAGAAGCGGCGTTATGGAAGCAGATTACGTCATCATCGGTTCCGGCTCTGCCGGGGGAGCCATCGCAGCGCGTTTGTCGGAAGACAGCAACAATTCGGTATTGGTGCTGGAATTCGGCGGCACGGATGCGGGGCCGTTTATTCAGATGCCAGGGGCGCTGTCGTACCCCATGAACATGAAGCGGTATGACTGGGGGTTCTGGTCAGACCCGGAGCCAAATCTGGGCGGGCGGCGGCTACCGTGCCCACGCGGCAAGGTGATTGGCGGATCGTCCTCCATCAACGGCATGGTCTATGTGCGCGGTCATGCGAAGGATTTCGACCATTGGGCCGAGAGCGGAGCCGATGGCTGGTCATATTCCGATGTGCTGCCATATTTCAAACGCATGGAAAACTGGCATTCGGGGGGCCATGGAGGCGACCCTGAATGGCGTGGAAAGGATGGCCCGCTGTATGTAACGCGGGGGCCGCGTACCAATCCGCTGTTCGATGCATTCGTACAGGCTGGCGCGCAAGCGGGTTTCGAGACGACCGACGATTACAATGGCGAAAAAGGCGAAGGATTCGGGCCTTTTGAACAGACAGTGTGGAAGGGGCGTCGGTGGTCGGTGGCCAATGCGTATCTGCGCGATGCGCTGAAACGCCCGAATTGCGCGATGCATCGCTGTTTCGCAAGGCGGGTCATCATCGAGGATGGGCGCGCGACCGGGGTAGAGATCGAGCGTGGAGGCGAGATTTCAGTCGTCAGGGCGCGGCGGGAGGTGATCGTCTCCGCCTCTGCCATCAACTCACCGAAGATTTTGATGCTCAGTGGCATCGGGCCGGGGGCGCATCTGGGTGAGCATGGCATAAAGGTGGTCGCCAACCGGCCCGGCGTGGGGCAAAATCTTCAGGATCATCTGGAACTTTATATCCAGCAGGCATCCCTGCAACCGATCACGCTCTACAAATACTGGAACCTGTTCGGCAAAGCCTGGGTCGGGGCGCAATGGCTGTTCACCAAAACGGGCGTAGGGGCGGGGAACAACTTTGAAAGCTGTGCTTTCGTGCGATCAAAGCCGGGAGTCGAATACCCGGACATCCAGTTCCATTTTCTGCCCATCGCGGTGCGATATGACGGACAGGCCGCCGCAGAAGGCCATGGCTTTCAGGCGCATGTGGGGCCGATGCGCTCACCGTCACGGGGGCGTGTGGCGCTGAATTCCGCTGATCCGAAAGATGCTCCATCGATCCTGTTCAATTATATGAGCCATGAAGAGGATTGGGTTGATTTCCGGCATGGCATCCGCCTGACCCGCGAAATTTTTGCGCAGGAAGCCTTCGCGCCCTATTCGGGCAAGGAAATCCAGCCGGGAGTGGATGTGCAAAGCGACGACGAACTGGATGCCTTCATCCGCGAACACGCCGAGAGTGCGTATCATCCCTGCGGTACGATGAAGATGGGTCGCGCAGATGATCCGATGGCAGTGGTCGATCCCGAATGTCGCGTTATCGGCGTACAAGGGCTACGGGTTGCCGACAGTTCGATCTTTCCGCGCATCCCTTATGGCAACCTCAACGGGCCGTCGATCATGGTGGGGGAGAAGGCAGCGGATCATATTCTTGGGAGGCCAATGCTCCCGCCATCGAATGCGGAACCGTGGATTAATCCGAGGTGGCGCGAGTCGGATCGGTAGGGTATCGACCGACATGGGATGCTCAGGATGTCCCGGATCAATTGCACGAACGGTCAATGCATTAATGGCCGTAGTCCACGATCCACCACACCTGATGATGCACAATTGAAGCATTGATGCTGGATTGGCCGGAAAATTATTATATTCTCCAATCATCGGGGGCGTCGATCTACTTTGCGGGTCCAAATGCATTGATTACGATAAGGACGCCAGTTTCTACATGCTGAGAAAAGACTGCGACGCAGGGGTTTTCGGATTCTGCTGGACGGGCAAATCGCGCGTGCCGGGCGTATCTCCAGATGTGCGTATTTGGCATCGCCAATGATGTGTATTCCCCCCTTTCAACAACGATTTCCGTGGTGGGGCGGAGATCTGCAAACGCTGCGAAACCGGCTTGTTCACCGGAAAAAGCCGTTGCCGGGCGTGACGGAGGAGCGGTTGTTTACGCTCTCCGATGGCAGTGGCGACCGGATGATGGGACGTCTGGATACGCCGGAGGGCGGCGGATCGGGGCCACTGGTGGTGCTGATCCATGGGCTGATGGGGTGCGATCACTCGGCCTATATCTGGGAATCCGCGCGATTTCATCTGGCGCGAGGGCGGCGCGTACTGCGGCTGAACCTGCGTGGAGCGGGGCCAGCAGCGAAATATGCACAGCGATTCTATTTTGCAGGGTGCTGGCCGGATATTGTGGACGTTCTGGAGGCGATGATGCCGGATGCCCCGGAGGGGTTCTTCATCGCCGGGTTTTCGCTGGGGGGCAGCGTATTGCTGAACTCGCTGCCCAAACTGCCGGATCATTTGAATGTGCGCGCTGCGGCGACGGTATCGGTCCCGCTTGATCCAATGCAGGCGGCGGCTGAACTGAAGAAGCGGCATAACTTCATTTATCAGTTCACCTTCGTTCATTCGATGAAGGCGGCGTATCGCGCGCGGGGGTTTATGAGGCCGGAGATCAGCGCGAATCTCGACCGGGCGCGGACCATCATGGATGTGGACAATGCGGCGACTGCGCCGCTGCATGGCTATCCCGATGCGGCAACGTATTACGAGGCAACGGCGGGGAAATATATGATCCCTAAAATCCGGGTTCCGCTATTGCTGGTGCATTCCGAAGACGATCCATGGATTCCGCCGGAGCCGTACCTGGCGCTGCGCGATGATCTGCCGTCCAATGTGGAACTGGCATTGACCAGGCGAGGGGGGCATGTCGGCTATCACGGCACACATGGGGCCGAGGCATGGCATGACCTGCGAATAGATGCGTTTTTGCAGGATTTAGCGTGAGCGCGACTTCGCGGCGCTCGACAGGCAGTGTTTGTCAGGTCATTTTCAGGGCATGACAAAAGACACGGATATTGCGGTTATCGGCGGGGGACTGAACGGGGCGGCGCTGGCGTTGGCAGTGGCCCGTGAGGGGTTTTCGGTCGCGCTGTTCGATGCTGCACCGTTGGAGACCCGCGCGGATGAGGGGTTTGACGGGCGGGCAACAGCGATTGCCGCCGGATCGCGGGCGATGCTGCGAAAACTGGGGGTCTGGGAACGGGTCGAGGATACGACCGAGCCGATCTCGGATATTGTGGTCAGTGACGGACGGGTTTCGGAAGGGGCTTCGCCCCTGTTCCTGCATTTCGACCACAAGGAAGTCGGGGACGAACCATTCGGCACACTGGTGGAGAACCGCTTTTTGCGCCGGGCGCTCTATGATGCGGTGGCCGGGGAAGACGCTATCGAGCACATCGCGCCGGTAAAGGTAAAGCAGGTCGAATACGGCACGGGATGGGCTACGCTGCATTTGGATGACGGCAGTGAACACCGGGCGCGGCTGGCGGTGGCGTGCGACGGGCGGCGCTCGCGAACGGCCTTGGCGGCGGGGGTGAAATATACAGGCTGGGATTACGGGCAGACCGGGATCGTTTGCACGGTTGCGCATGAAAAGCCGCATGAAGGTGTGGCGCATGAATATTTTCTGCCTTCAGGGCCGTTCGCGATTCTGCCGTTAAAGGACAATCGGTCTTCACTGGTCTGGACGGAGCGGAGCGATCTGGCGAAGGCCGCGATGGAACTGGATGAAGTCAGTTTCGAGGGAGAGGTCGCCCGGCGATTTGGGGCGTTTCTCGGTGAGGTGACGGTCACGGGGCCGCGCTGGAGTTATCCAATCTCGCTGTCATTGGCCCATGATTATGTAAAACCGCGCCTCGCGTTGGTGGGCGATGCGGCGCATGGGGTACATCCGATTGCGGGACAAGGGCTAAATTTGGGCTTCAAGGATTCGGCGGCTCTGGCCGAAATATTGGGCGAGGCTGCGCGGCGGGGCGAGGATATTGGCGATCTGAACGTATTGCGCCGGTATGAGCGGTGGCGACGGTTTGACAATACGGCGATGGCGCTAGGGATGGATACGCTGAACCGGCTATTCTCGAACGATCTTGCACCTGTGCGGTTGATGCGGGACCTGGGAATTGCGGCGGTGGGGCGGATCGGTCCCTTGCGGCGGATGTTTATGCGGCAAGCGGCGGGCATGACACCCGGATTACCGAAAATCATGCAGGAGGGGATGCGATGAAACACGTCAAGGACATGGTGGCCGAGGCCAACAAGGTCGTGGATACGCTTACGGCGGAAGAGGCCATGGCATTACACGGGCAGGACGGCGTGACCTTTGTGGATCTGCGCGATCCGCGTGAGTTGCAACGCGACGGGATGATCGCGGATGCCTTCCATTGTCCACGCGGAATGCTGGAATTCTGGATCGACCCGGACAGCCCCTATGCCAAGGAGCGATTCTGGTCCGGGGACCGCTTCGTCTTTTATTGTGCATCAGGGTGGCGGTCGGCGTTGTCGGCCAAGGTAGCGCAGGAAATGGGGCTGGAGAATGTGAGCCATATCGTCAACGGCTTTGGCGGTTGGAAAAAGGCAGGGGGAGTGGTCGTAGACAAGGCTTGAAGCTCTCCACACAGGCTACGTCATTCAACTGGAGCGGCATTTGTGTGATGCTTCGCACAACCCAGGTTGTCATATGCTTCTATTCAGGGCTATGGTTTCCTATATTGATACATAGCCGGGTGATGGCATGGCCTCGCAAAATTCTCCAATGCGAGCGATGGCTCGGATTCTACCCACAATTGCCGGGGCGTTGTCGGTTGCGGCGCTGGGGGTCGTGTTTTCGATTTCTTTCGTTGCACTGATTTATACCGGGTCTCTATCCGCATTTCTTGGCCCAGCCATCGTGATGACGTTGATCGGATCGACGATCATGGTGCTGGCCGGAGCAATGCTGCACCGACTGCCCGCCCTCGCCAGTCCGCAGGATACCACGGCACTATTACTGGCGGGCAGTCTGGCGAGTGTGGCGGCGGCTGACCCTGGCGCGCTCAACGGACCAACGGTCGCGGCCCTGATTGTGCTGATAACGGCGATTACCGGAGTTGCGGTTTATATCGCCGGACGGATGAAGGTCGGCTATCTGGCACGGTACGTCCCCTACCCGGTTCTGGGGGGGTTCCTCGCGGCAACGGGCTATTTGCTGACGACCGGGGCGATTGGATTATTGCTGGATCAGTCCGTAACGCTGGTGGATATACCGGGGCTGTTCGCATCCGATACCGTGTTTCAATGGCTTCCATGGATCATGCTCGCGGCGGGAATCGTGTTTGCGACGCGCGTATGGCCAAACGATCTGACGTTACCGATCTGCGTTCTGACGGTTGGGGTGGGATTCTATCTGTGGCTGCTGATCGCCGGGGTCGATATGGCGCAGGCATCAGCGCGCGGCTGGTTGCTGGGGCCGTTCCCAAAGCCCGAAAGCGGCGGCCACTCCATACAGGATATGATCGCGCAAATTGATCCGGTGATGGTCGTATCACAGCTTCCGCTGGTATTCGCGGTGGTAGCCCTCACCATGATCGGGGCGCTCCTCAATATGTCCGGTCTCGAAGTGGCCTTGAAGCGGCGCACTGATCTGGATGCTGATTTGCGGGCGGTGGGTATTTCCAACCTTGCGGCCTCGCTGGGTGGAGGACTGGTGGGCTGGCCGATGATCGGAAACAGCTTGCTGGCGGCGCGGTTCAGTTTGCCAACCATGATTTCAGCGGGCGGGGTGGCGATTGCGTGCCTTGCCGCCGTCGTGATGGGGCAGGATACGCTTGAGATGTTGCCGCGCGGGTTATTCGCGACTCTCGTCGGGTATCTGGGGATTGATCTGTTGGTACAGTGGCTCTGGACCGAGCGGCGGGGGTTTCCGGGGCGGGATTTTGCGGTGCTGCTGCTGATTTTGGCAACGGCAATGACAGTGGGATTCCTGACAGCGATTGCCGTGGGGGTCGCGGTGGCGGCGGTATTGTTCGTGGCGAGTTATACAAGACTTGATCCGGTGCGGGCACAGACCTCTGGCGTGGCACGGCGGTCGGTGATCGAACGGTCGGCGGCCGACGAGGACCGGCTGATGGTGGCGGGCGAGGAGATTGTCGTTCTCGAACTGACAGGGTTCATATTCTTCGGGTCAGCCTATCGTCTGTCACAGCGGGTTCAGGACGATATTGTGGTGGAGGGCGTAAAAGAACTGATCGTTGATTTCGCGCGGGTGGTGGGGGTGGATGTCTCGGCGATCCGCAGCATCGTACAGATTGCGGAAGCATGTGCAGCACAGGGAGTGCATCTGGTTTTGTCGGCGGTCCCTGCTGAAACGGCGGCATTGATCGCACGACAGGGAGATATTGCGCCGGAGATAGTCGATACGCTCGATGATGCCTTGAGGGAGGCGGAGGATCGGATGCTGGCAATGGCCCCTGATGCCGGAACGTCAGAGGCAGGGGCGCTGGATACGATGCTTGGGACGTTGACGCCGAATGTCACGCTTGCGCCGGGAGAACGGCTGTTTGCGGAAGGATCGACATCAACATCAATGTTCATCCTGTACAGCGGCATAGCACGGGCCGAGGTGGCGACGGAGGGGCCAGACCCGCTTGTCGTGCGGCGGCATATGCCCGGCTCGATGATAGGGGAGATTGCGTTCTGCACGGGGCTACCCAGAACAGCGAGCGTTGTGGCGGAGACGGCCTGCGAACTTGCGGCAATTGATGGGGAGCGATTGGATGATATGGCGCTGGATCGTGGGGAGTTCTATGCTCTGATCGCTGCACGAATGGGCGAACGACTTGCCCGCACCACGCGACTATTGCAGCAGATGTCGCGCTGATCGGGAGAATTACCCATGAAACTATCCACGCCCCACCATACCGCACCCGCCGATTCTGATGCCCGCAAGGGTGTCGAGCCGGTAATCTGCTATCCGGTGGATACGCTGCCACCACCTGATCTGGCGCTTTACGGGCGGGCGCGGGACGGGGCGGATAAGACAGGCGAGGTGCTGGTTCCACCGCGTCAGGCGCGGACGTTTCATGTTCCCGCCGGAACGTTCTTTCGCATCGTCAGTGTGGAGGGGCCACAGGTGGGCGACCTGAACCTGTGGAGCGCCCATGATCTGACTGAACGCTTCTACGCCGGAAAGACGCGCGCGCTGCATGGAACGCATCTGAGTACAGGGGATCGGATGTGGAGCAGTTTCCCATCAATGCGGCCCATGGCGACAATTACGGACGATACGCTGGATTGGTACGGATTCGATAGTTTCGGCGGCAGTGTCCATGACGTGATCGGCACACGCTGCGATCCCTATACGGCTATGGTACTGGGTGGTGAGGCATACCACCAGTGCTGCCACAGCAATCTTGCGCGGGCGTTGGCGGCAGAGACGGGTCAGGATGCGCGTGAAATCGAGGCGCATGTGCATGATGTGCTGAATGTCTTCATGTGCACTGGTTTTACGCGCGATACGCAACAGTATTTTATGAAGGCAACCCCGGTACGACCCGGCGATTATCTGGAGTTCTTCGCGGAAATTGACCTGATCGGGGGATTATCCGCTTGCCCCGGCGGGGCTTGCGATACCGAACACAGCAGCGATACGGCACAATGCCATCCGTTGTTGGTGGAGCTGTATCGACCCACGAATGATGCATTGACGGGATGGGCATCCCCGCCAGTAAATGGGTATGATCGAAGCCATGGGCTATAACCACGGATTATCACGTTCGTGACATGGCGATGCGGTTGCATCGCCATGCGGGGGCGCGGAGCCTATGTTGCCAGGAAATTGTCAACGGGAGGCTTCTCGCCATGATCTCACGTCTTGCCTTAGTTCTTGCGCTCGTTACGACAGTTCCGGCCTTTGCCGAGCCGTTACCCGGAGCCGCACCTGCCGCTGAATTGCAGAGCCTTGCAACGGTTCCCGCCGTCGTGCCGCCACGCACGAAATATCTGGCCGCAACGGGAGCGCCGATTTATCGCAATCGACTGATCCTCGAACGTTCGCCTTACCTGCGTCAGCACGCGCATAATCCGGTGAACTGGTTCCCGTGGGGCGATGCCGCGCTGGCGGAAGCGAAGCGGCGGGATGTACCGATCTTTTTGTCCGTAGGCTACGCCACCTGTCACTGGTGTCATGTGATGGAAGAGGAAAGCTTCGACAATACGGCAGTCGCGGATGTGCTGAACCGGCATTACGTGGCCGTGAAAGTGGATCGCGAGACGCTGCCCCATATTGACGCGCAATACATGCTCGCCACGCAAATTCTGGATCAGCGGGGCGGGTGGCCGAACAATGTGTTTCTGATGCCTGATGGCTCTCCCATCGTGTCGATGGGGTACGCTCCGGCGGAATCGTTCCGTAATGCGCTACTGGGTATGTCTGATGATTGGCGCAACCCCGAAGGGCGCGGGGCAATGGCGAGGCAGGCAGAATCGGTGTCGGAACTCGTGCGGTTGATCTCGCTGCGACGTACGGCGGCGGCGGAAGTGGACGAAACCGTCTTCGAACAGGCTACGGCGGACACACTGGGCAATCACGATGATTTTGAGGGGGGCTTCGGTGATGCACCAAAGTTTCCCAACGAAACGACGATCCTGTGGTTGCTCGACCGATATGAGCGCACGGGCGACCAGGGCGCGCTGAATGCCGCGACGACATCGCTACGGCATATGGTGGCGGGCGGTATCCACGATCAGGTGGGCGGTGGTTTCCATCGCTATTCGACGGATTCGCAATGGCTGACGCCGCATTTCGAGAAGATGCTCTATAATCAGGCATTGGTTGGACAGGCGCTTGTACAGGCATCGCAATTGACGGGTGATCCTGGGTTTGAGCGGGCTGCGCGTCGGGCTATGGATTATGTGATCCGCGAAATGAGCGCGCCGGAGGGTGGTTTCTTCGCCGCACAGGACGCCGATAGTCGCGTTTCTCCAGGGGGCGAGATGGAGGAAGGCGCGTTCTATACGTGGAACCCGGATCAAATCGCGGCGGCCTTGGGCGGCGATGGACAGACTGGTCGGGCGATGCTGGGCCTCGACCGACCTCCAACAGTGCCAACGGGGTCAATCGCGCATCTTGATCCGGCAGGCGGCACAGATTTCGCGCGGCTCGATCCGTTGCTGGAGCGGATGCGAGTGGCGCGGGATGCACGCCCGGAGCCATTGACGGATACGAAAATTATCGCCGGATGGAACGGGCTGATGATCCGCACGCTGACCGATGCGGGAGTGGCTTTCAAGGAGCCACGCTATCTGGCCGCTGCGGCGCGCGCCTATGATTTCGTGGCTGGACAGATGCTGAATGCAAATGGTGATCTTGCGCGCGCATGGGCCGATGGGCCGCTGGAGCAGGGAACCTTGCGTGATTATGCGTGGTTGGGTCTTGGTGCGATTGCGCTGTTCGATGCAACGGGGGAGGAGCGTTATCTTAGCGCCGCCTCAAGATTGGCCGATCAGATTGGCGCGCGGTTCTCCGATGGTCCGGGGGCTGCGTTGCGAATGTCGCAAAGCCCCGGTCCCTTGGGCGGTTCCTACGATGTGATCGAGGGAGCGACGCCAACGGGCAGTGCTTCGGCGCTGGCTCTCTATGCGCGGCTTTCGAAGCGGATTGCGGATGATGCGCGGGCGGTGGATTTCCGGGATAAGGCTGATACGTTGCTTGGCGCGCTGGCTGTATCACTGCAAGAGGCTCCAACTGCCAGCATGTCGGCCATTGATGCCGCAGCCACGCATTTGAAAGGCGAGACAGGACCGGCAAGGCCACTTGGCAACGGCGTCGCAAAAGCACGTTTGTCAGTGGCGGGCGATACGATGCGGGTGGACCTCGCTTTCGGCCCCGGCTGGCATGCCAATTCACATCAACCCCTCAACCCCGACCTGATCCCCACCAGCCTGAGTGGAACAGGCGTTGCGCAGGTGCAGTACCCACCCTCACGGACAGTAACGCTTGGATTCCAGAGCGAGCCACTGTCAGTGATCGATGGTCAAACAGCCATTACCGCACAGCGCCATCCCGGTGCCGGTTCTGCCGATCTGACAATACAGATCTGTAATGACACACTGTGCTTGCCACCGGAGCGGGTGACGTTTCGTTTGCCAGGCGCGTGAGGGGTTTTGCGCAACCATCGATCGAGTGGCAAATGCGGTGCGGGACGTGAGTTCTGCACCGCTGGCCTTAATCTTTAAGTTTGTGCAATGGCCCGAACCAGAAAAGCAGCATTCCATGCTGCAATTCTATCCGGGAAAGAACGGCCAATCTTAAAGGCCAATTATATCACATCCAGCCTAACGTAACACAACAGCGCTGCTCTCCTTCCCTGATTGAGCAACCAGAGAAGAAGATCAGCACCTATGATCATGTAAGGAAGAGAGAAGGTATCAGTCGATCAGTTCTAGAGAGCCTGCGGAACTACGATCCTGACGATCAGTTTCAATCTCGTAATTAACTTTCTGCCCATCAGCGAGGCCGGTCAATCCAGCACTCTGAACAGCAGAAATATGCACAAATACGTCCTTGCCGCCTTCGCTTGGTTCAATGAAGCCATAGCCCTTGGTCGGGTTGAACCATTTAACGGTACCAGTCGCCATCAGTCGTCTCCACAGTTTGCGTGAAACTTGGTTAGCAGAAAACCGCCTGAAATTCAACTATCTGCGAATCATCTGTCAAGTCAGATTTTCTTCCACCACCATTCCCATGGCGTGATATCCGCAATCGACATAGAGCGTTTCACCGGTCGTACCGCCGCCAATATCCGACAGCAGGTAAAGAGCGGCCCCGCCAACCTCATCCAAAGCCGCTGTACGACGCATCGGTGAATTGCGGACATTGAAGCCATAAACCTTGCGCGCCGAGCCAACCGCCGAGCCTGCCAGAGTGCGCATCGGCCCCGGCGAAACAGCATTCACACGGATGCCATCCGGGCCAAGATCAGCGGCCAGATAACGTACGCTGGCCTCCAATGCGGCCTTTGCCACACCCATGACGTTATAATTGGGCAGCACGCGCTCAGCACCCAGATAGGTAAGCGTGACAATCGAACCGCCGTTTGTCATCAGGGGTTGCGCGCGTTTGGCAAGATCGGTCAGCGAGAAGCAGGAAATATCCATCGTGTTGAGAAAATTGGCGCGCGATGTATTCACATAGCGCCCTTTCAATTCGTTCTTGTCAGAATAGGCAATGGCGTGGACGAGAAAATCAAATGATCCCCATTCAGTAGCGAGAGTATCGAAAACGCTATCGATACTGGCTTCGTCTTGTACATCAGCCGGAAGGACGAGGGATGAACCGATGCTCTCGGCCAGGGGGCGCACCCGTTTACCAAAGCTATCCCCCTGATAGGTAAAGGCCATCTCCGCGCCTTGAGCTGCAAGGGTACGGGCAATGCCCCAGGCGATGGAGTGGTCATTGGCGACCCCCATTACGAGACCGCGCTTTCCATGCATCAGCGGAGCGGGAGAGGAATGATCGGTCATTGGAACGCCTTTGGTGGGAAGATCGTGCAAGAATACCGAAGACCGCCATAGAAAAGAAGACGCCGCTCCAGAAATTGAAGCGGCGTTTCAGTTTATTTCGGTAGTGTGCGAAGAAAATTCTCAGTTAAGGCGTGAACCAATCATAGCAATACCATCATCCAGCATTGTACCGGCACGGTCATCGGACAGACCACCACCAATTGCCTCCCGTGCCGCAGCGGTAGCGGCAGCAGCGGCAGCATTACGCACTTCGCGGGTTGCACTGGCTTCGGCTTGGGCAATCCGGTCTTCGGCAGCGCGCAGTTTGCGGGCGATGGATTGCTCCAGATCAACCTGTGCCTGTTCGGAGGCGGCAGTGGCCTCGGCCTTGGCGCGCTTGACGATTTCATCGGCTTCGCGCTGAACGTCGGCTTGCTTTCGTTCAAAGGATGCAAGAAGCGTCTGCGCTTCTTCCTTCGCCTGCCGGGCCTCTTCAAGCTGGTCACGAATCCGGTTGGCGCGAGCATCCAGCATCCCACCAACCTTCGACGGCACCTTGTAGTAAAAAACGATGGCAAAGAAGAGTAAGAAGCCAATCGCAACGGCGATATTGGTATCCATCAGACCATTCCTCTCTCGGCAAGCGCGCGCTCGACAGCGGCGGAGATAGCGGAGGGGTCGGCACTGCCGGGAGCGAGTTTATCGACAATGGCTTTCGCCGTTTCGCCAGCAACTTCGCGGGCATTGGCGGTGGCTTCGGCACGAATTGCAGCGATGCGTTCCTCGCCTTCGGCGGTGCGCGCGGCAATCTCGGCCTCGGCCTTTTCGTTGGCCTCGGCGATCTGCACGTTCAGTTCGGCACGATTTTTCTCGGCAATCTCATGGGCGCGGGCTTTCGCGTCAGAGAGGGCTTTTTGGTAAGCACCTTGCGCTTCCTCGGCCTTGGCCTTGAGGGTAGAAGCGGAATCGAGATCACCTGCAATAGCATGATGCCGATCTTCCAATGCGCCCGCGATGCGGGGCATAATCTTCTTGGCAAGGATTTGATAAAGCAGCACAAGTGCTAGGGCTGCCCAGAAAATTTGGGATGCCCAGGTGTCGAAATCGAGCTGCGGCATCCCTACGGCTTGCTCGCCCCCATGGGCAGCAGCGTCGGAATCGGTAGCGGACGATGCCATCTACGGCCTCCCATCACATAAGGATCAAGGACGGGCGATGAACGCCCTGCCCTTTTGTATCTATCGCTTCGCTTAACTCAGACAGCGAAGAGAAGGAGAAGTGCGACGAGGAAGCTGAAAATACCCAGTGCTTCGGCAAATGCGATGCCGATAAACAGGGTAGCAGTCTGCTCCTGTGCAGCAGCCGGATTGCGGAGCGCGCCAGAGAGGAAGTTCCCCGCAACGTGGCCCACACCGATACCTGCGCCACCCATGCCGATGCATGCGAGGCCCGCGCCGATGTATTGACCCATGTTTCCGATATCGCCTTCCATGGTGAAGCTCCTTTTGGTTGGAATGGCTGTAAGATAGATGCGCGCACACGCATTAGTGCATGTGCAACGCGTCGTGGAGATAGACGCAGGTCAGAATGGCGAAGACATACGCCTGAATAACCGCGACAAGAAATTCGAGCGCCGTAACGCCCGTGATAGCAAGGATCGGCAGTACGCCGAAGACGCCCATGGCACCAACGAACCCTGCAAACACCTTCAGAACCGCGTGACCGGCCATCATGTTCGCGCCGAGGCGAATCGAATGGCTGACCGGACGCACAAAGTAGGAAATGACCTCAATGATCGCGAGAACAGGTCGCATAACCGCCGGGGCGTCCATGGGCCAGAAGAAAGATAGAAAATTCATGCCATGGCGCATAAAGCCAATCATCGTCACGGTGATGAAGACCGAAAGCGCAAGGAAGACCGTTACGGCAAAATGGCTCGTCACAGTGAACGAATACGGCAGCATCCCAAGCAGGTTACAAGCAAGGATAAAGAGGAACAGCGTGAAGATATAAGGGAAGTATTTCATCCCCGCTTCACCACAGGAATCGCGCACCATGTTGCGCACGAATTCGTAGATACCCTCGGCCATCGACTGCATCCGGCTCGGCACCAACGAGGAGCCGCTCATCGCCGTCCAGAGGAACAGGCTGACAAGCCCGACCGCAAGAAACGCAAAAAAGGCCGAATTCGTGAATGACAGGTCAACGAACCCTAGGTCGATTGGAATCCAGTCCTTGATGATGAACTGATCCATCGGATGGATGTTGAGGCCGCCCTCACCGTCTGCACTGCTAGCCAAGGCCGTCTCCCTCATTCCGTTTGCGCTGCATTTGCTGCGCGGAGGCCATCATCGTCTTTACCCCTGCGGCAAAGCCCAAAAGGCCAAACACCGCAAGGAACAACGGGCCAGTGCCCGCAACTTCGTCTACCGCGTATCCAATTGCAGCGCCAAAGCCGCAACCGATAACGAGTTCCAGCACCATGCGCCAGGCGATGGACAAGCCCTGATACTTACCAAGGGATCTGTTCGGTCGTGGATCAATCCCCTCGCGAGCGGCATCTATCCGCCGCGAGAGCCGGTCCAGCGCCTCACGCTCCCCAGCGGCGTCCCTGTCACCCTTTGGCGAACCGGGCCGCATATCGGCCATGTCTCAACTCCTGAAAACCGCTTTGATGCACAGAATGCGCAGCGAAATCGGGCGCAACATATGCAGAGGTTGTGAGGGTGTCAAGCGATGGGTGCAGTGATCCATAAAGAAGATTTATCTTACTTTTCAAATGCTTGCAGACACAGGAAGGAATGACGCACTCAATCCGTCAATCTGCCGTCCAACCACCGTCCACAAGCAGGGACGTTCCTGTGACGAGAGCGGAGGCGTCAGAAGCCAAAAAGACCGTCGCGCCCATGATGTCTTCCACCTCGCCCGTACGGCCCAATTTGATCTTTTCCCTGATCCACGCAACCCGTTCAGGGTTATCAAAAGTAGGTTCAGTCAGTGGCGTGCGAATGAAGGTGGGGCAAATGGTATTAACGCGAATCCTGTGCGGTCCCCATTCGATGGCCATGGCCTTGGTCATGCCCTCAACCGCGTGTTTGGAGGCGCAATAGACCGCGCGTTCGATACCTCCCACATGGGCCATCTGGGATGAGATGGTCATCAGGGAGCCGGGTTTCCCTTCGTCAATCAGGCGTTTTGCAACCTCGCGGAGAAGGAAATACGCCCCCCTGGTGTTAAGGTCAGTGACGCGGTCGTAATCGGCGGGGTCGGTCACGGTCGCGGGAGAATGAATCGCAAGGCCCGCTGAATTGACCAGCACATCATAGGAATCGCGAGCGGCAAGGGCATCGCGGACAGCATCGGTATCGGCAACATCAAGGGGCAGAATATCCACGCCCCACCCTTTGGCTTCAAAGGCGGCGGCAACTTCTTCAAGCTTATCCTGTCGCCGTGCTGATAACGTAACATGCGCCCCGGCCTCCGCCAACGCGACGGCGCATCCAAGGCCAATACCGGAAGATGCGCCCGCGACGAGGGCGCGGCGATTGTCGAGACGGAAGGAGGGAGTGTGGGGGAGCTTCATGCCCCTGCCCCCTTCTGTACCGGCGCACCCTCGCCATAGGGCACGTTCACGCCGCCATAGCGACGGACCCTCACATTGCATTGTTCGGCATGGCCGACGAAGCCCTCAAGCATACACAGGCGCGAACCATAAGATCCGATCTCGGCGGCGGCTTCATCCGTGATAATGCGCTGGTAGCTATGAGTCTTCAAATACTTGCCAACCCAGAGGCCGCCCGTATAGCGCCCTGCCTTGCGGGTGGGCAGGGTGTGGTTGGTGCCGATCACCTTATCCCCATTGGCCACGTTGGTGCGAGGGCCAAGAAACAGCGCGCCATAGCAGGTCATGTGTTCGAGGAACCAATCGTCACGATCAGTCATCACTTGCACATGCTCGTAAGCCATATCGTCGGCCACCGCGAGCATCTCCTCATACGTATCGCAGAGAATCACATCGCCATAATCACGCCAGCTTGCACCCGCTGTTTCCCGCGTGGGCAGGATTTCCAGAAGACGGTCGATTTCGGCCAATGTCGCCTCGGCCAGCTTGCGCGAGGTGGTGATGAGAGCGGCGGGGGAGTTGTAGCCGTGCTCGGCCTGCCCCAGCAGGTCCGTGGCAACGAGTTCGGCATCCACAGTGTCATCGGCAATCACCATCGTCTCGGTGGGTCCGGCGAAAAGATCAATTCCGACACGCCCGAAAAGCTGTCGCTTGGCTTCCGCCACAAAGGCATTACCGGGACCAATCAGCATATGAACAGGGTCAATGGTTTCAGTGCCAAGGGCCATGGCACCGACGGCTTGTATACCGCCCAGTACATAGATGTCCTGCGCACCACCCAGATGCATGGCGGCAATGGCGGCGGCGTTCGGCTCACCCCTGAAAGGGGGCGTACAGGCGATGATACGCGGGACTTTGGCCACGCTCGCGGTGGTGACGGACATATGGGCAGAGGCCACCATGGGGAACTTGCCGCCGGGGACATAGCAGCCGACAGATTGCACGGGGATATGCTTGTGGCCGAGGATAACGCCAGGGCGAGTTTCCACCTCTATATCCAGCATCGAATCGCGCTGGGCCTGTGCAAAAGCACGAACTTGTTCCTGCGCGAATTTCAGGTCGTGCATCTCCTGGGCAGAGACACGGTTCATCAGGGCGGCAATATCGTCATCAGACAAGCGGAAAGAGGCAGGGGTGTATTTGTCGAATCTCTCGCTCAACTCACGCACAGCCACATCACCACGGGCGTCAATATCCGCAAGGGTCGCTTCGACAACCGCGCGCGTCCTTGCGTCATCATCGGCGCGTTCGGATTCGGGTTTGCCGGATTTAAGGTGGTGGATGGGCATGAGGGGTCTCCGCTGTCGTAAAACGGTCCCCGGCATCCGGGGTCGTCCAAAGTTAATTCAGAGCGTACCGCATTAAAGCCGGATCGCAATTACGCAGGAAAGGTCAACCGCCCTGTTCCCATTGATCGCTTTCACGGCGAGGCTGTACCAACATCATTCCGGCAATCATCAGAATGAGAGAAAGCCAGACAATGCCTGAATGGCGCTCGCCGAGGATTGCCATCCCCCAGAAAACCCCCGCTATGGTGACGACATAGCCGATCTGGGCCGCAAAGACCGGGCCAGCCTTGCCAATCAACCAGACGAAACCTGTGTAGCAAAAAAGGTGAATCAGGCTGACGCCGATGATTGATTGCTCGGCCATGCCGAGGGCCGCCATGTCGATCCAGCCATCGCGCATCCAGACAACAGGCAGCAACAGAACCAGAGCCGCCCAACTCATGCCGGTCATCAGGGTAATCGCATCGGCTCCCGCTGGAGCGGTAATGTCGATGACCATATTTTCAATGGCATAGCACAGCGAGATCACAAGCCCCAGCAGCACCCAGAGGGTCATGCCGCTCCCCGGCAAGGCGGCATCGGGGGCGGCGATCAGCACGACAGCACCGCCCCCCATGACGATCCCCGCAACCTTGCCCATGGAGAGCCGCTCGCGCCCAAGCAACCAGCCGAGCAGCAGTGTCAGCATCGGCACGCCCGCAATCAGGATGGAGACGACACCAACAGGCAGATAGCTGATGATGGTGTAATTCAGCGTACTCGGCAGGGCCGCCCCGAAGATACCGCAGGCAGTGTAAAAGAAGATCGCGCGCCGCGACAGGGGCAACCGCGACCCACGAAAAAGGCAAATCGCACTCATCAGGATGACGGCAATGATCGCGGAGACAAGCGCAACGCCTGTAGGATCATGCCCCGTGGAAACCGCCAGTTTCGAGAGAAGCTGAGAGCCACCCCATAACACGCCAATGACGAAAACCACCGACCAGAGAACGAAGACCGGGTAAGGATATACCTCTTGGGTAGCGTCGCTCATACGAGGTTCCGGGCCATGGGGTTGGTGCATCAGATCGTCGGCATCCCTGCCATGCATGGCAGATTTCAACCAATGATACTATCGGGAAACCCTACCCTGCCCGGATCACCGGGAAAACCGGGCATCAACACGGCGCTTGTCCAGTTGGGATCAAATATCCCAAACCGTATCAGAATCAAGCGGATAACTTGGTCGGGGAACCCGATTCAGGGGCCAGCGGGACAGAACAGGCGATGTCAGGCCGCCGGTATCAATCTCATAGACCTGTTCAGGCGAAAACCAGTGGTCGAAGCCCGCCCGGAAATGCCCGCGTGACTTGACCACGATTGCCCGCGCACTCCCCGGATCGAAGCCCATCATTGTGAAGAAGACCGGATCAGCAGTCTGGGTCCGATCCGAAATCACAATAACAGTGACACCCCCGATCCGCAGTGCAGCACTTGGCCCAAGATGCAATTGGCGTCCGGCAGTCATGCCGCGCTCCCCAATAACGTCACCATCATGCAGGGCCACGACCTCAGCCTCCGCCTCGAATGGCTCATCCCATTTTTCCCAGGGCTCCATGGCGCGGGCGCGATTGAAACGGGCCATAAAGGTTTTGCCGACGCCCCGTTCGTGGGCCTCTGCCGCAAGTTGGGGATCAGCGAAACTGCCGTACAGGACACCCTCACACCCCGCATTGCACAGGGCAGCAAGCAGTTCGGTGGTCCGCCCCGATCCTCCCCCACCGGGATTATCCCCGGCATCCGAAAAGATCACAGGTCGATCCCCCTGCGCCAACCGAACCGCTTGCCCAACCGATGTGAGGGTGCGGTCAAAACCGCCCCGTATGTCCCAGGCCAGACGGGCAATCTGGGCTGCAACCCTTTCTGCAATCGACCGGTCATCGCGCGCAGTTACGACGATGGAGAGACCGTTATCGGGAACATCCGCGAAGATAAAATTGCCAAAAACAGAAACATTGAGGATCGCGCCAGACGCTTCCGCCTGTAATCGCTGGCCCAGATCAATCAATGTTCCATAGGGATGCTCTGCCGTCAGCAATGTAACGGAAGCCGGGGCGATGGGCGGTTTGACAAGAACGGCTTCAGGTCGGGCCATCCCGGCCAAAATACGACGCAGCGAAAAGGCGGCCTCCTCTCCCCTTTCACGCATATCGACATGGGGATTCGTGCGATAACCAACGATCAAATCACTTTCAGAAACCATGCGCGGCGAGATATTGCCGTGCAGATCAAGCGTCACAACGATGGGTATGTTTGGCCCAACCACCTGCCGCACCCGTGCGATCAACGCGCCATCGGGGTCGTCCTCATGTTCAGCGACCATTGCACCATGATTGCAGATATACACGGCATCAACCGGCCCTGCCTCGCGCAGAAGCCGGGTATTGCGCTCAATCACTTCCTCAAAAACCGCACGCTCGACCGGCCCCGCAGGATGGCTCGCTGCCAAAAGACATGGCACGGATTGCCAGGGCCCGGTCGCGTCCATCGCGGCGACAAAAGCCGCAAACTCTGTTGCAAGGGAGGGGGCCGCCCTGCGCGTCCCGGCCATCAGCGCCTCGCCCTCAAGCCACGTCAGACTGTCGAAATCAGAGCGTCCGGCAGGCTTCGCAAAACGGTTCGATTCGAGGATCATTCCCAGCAAGGCTACGCGCGGTCCGCTCATCATGCTCTCCCTATTCTTTTACGACTGTGGGCTTGTCCTCTTCGTCAGCCTCGCCCTCGTCCCGGTCAAAACGTTCGGCGGCCTGCAAGGCCCAATCGTCCGTTTCCGGGGCTTGCGAGAAATCCGAGCGCAGAATGTCGCTCAGATCTTCGGATCGTTCACGGGATCGGTTCATGTAATCCGGGTCATTCAGGAAATCTTCGGTCCACATATCGCGCAGCACTTCGAAGGTTTCATCGTCATGCCTGCGAAAGGCACGGGCAATGCCCTCCGCGCGATACGGGTGTGTACCGACCTGCTCAAGCGCCTTGCGCCCCGCCTCGATGGACCCCGCCAACATCTCACGCACGACTGTATGCGCCCCTGCCGCCGAAATGCGATAGGCAGAGTTCCTGTCGGTTGCACGGGCAATGATATGGACATGGGGCCAACGGCGGCGAACATCCTCGATCATGCGCACCTGTTGATTGGTGTCACGAAAGGCAGCGACAAAGACCCTCGACTGCTCGATCCCTGCTGCTTCAAGCAACGACATGCGTGAGGCATCGCCGTAATAGGCACGCACACCAAAACGTCGCAGGGTATCGATCTGGCGCGCATCCTGATCCAGCACAACTGTTTCGATGCCGTCAGACCGCAGCAACCTATCGACAATCTGACCAAACCTGCCAATTCCGGCGATAATCACCGCGCCTTCATGGTCAATGGTATCCGCCTCCTGCGCCACGGCCTTGCCGGGGCCAAGACGCGGATCAATGACTTTCTCGTAAAGGGTGAAGAGGATCGGCGTCAGGAACATCGTCAGGGCAATCACGAGCGTCGTGAGTTGGGCAATATCCGTCGGCAATGCGCCAATGGACACTGCGAGAGCGAGCAACACGAACCCGAACTCTCCCCCCTGTGGCAGAGAGAGGGAAAACAGCCACGCATCACGCGCCCGGAACCGTGATCCGATGGCAAGAACGGCCAAAACACACGCCTTGATTGCAATTACAAGGAAAGCCACTCCAAGTATAAAAAACGGCTTGCTGAACAGTAATTCGAAATCAACGCCTGCCCCAACCGTGACAAAGAAGATGCCAAGCAGCAATCCCTTGAACGGCGCGATGTCGCTTTCGAGTTGATGCCGGTATTCACTGCCCGACAGGACCATCCCCGCAAGGAACGCACCGAGCGCAGGGGAAAGACCAACAATCGTCATCAACATCGACGTGCCGATCACCAGGGCCAGTGCGGCGGCGGTAAAGACCTCGCCTGACCGGCCCGAA
>CALFFK010000105.1 GCA_937957975.1 uncultured Neomegalonema sp. | reverse complement strand
CCCCGCCGCGCCCCCCGAAATCCACCCCAATTATCTGGATACCGACTACGACCGCCGCATGATGATCGCAGGAACCCGCCTCATCCGCCGCCTCGCCGCGACACAGGCATTCAGCGCCGTCATCGACGAGCGGATCGTGCCGGGTGAAGACGATGGGAGCGACGCCGCCCTCCTCACCCATATCCGAGACAACGCCTGGACCGTCTTCCACCCCTGCGGAACCTGCCGCATGGGCACGGATAAAGGATCAGTCATAGACCCCCACCTCCGCGTTCGGGGCATCGACGCCTTACGCGTGGCCGATGCCTCCATCTTCCCCGCCGTCCCGTCAGGCAACACGAATGCGCCGTCGATCATGGTGGGGGAGCGGGGGGCGGATTTGGTTTTGCAAGATGTAAAGTAATGGATTTTTCAACCTAAAATTGATTTGCAATCAATGGTTTAAGGGGTTTGTGCGAATACGATAGGGGTCGTTTTTGCCTGCGAGAGACTTTATGATCGGACCTCCAAAAATTTTCAGCAATGATTGGGTTGTCGGTATAAACAATCTATTTTAGTGTACTGTACATCCAACACTCTATTGGTTTATGAAAATGTCACTTAGTCCTGAAATACTAAACGGCCTTTTTGCAATTGGTGGAGCAGTAATAGGAGCATTGATTGCTGGAATTTTTGCAATACGCACCACAAAGATGTCTAAAGATCGGAAAGAATTAGTAATTTCTCATTCATATGTTGCAAGGCCGTTGATTGTTCACGATGAAATTTCTAAAAATATCGAAGTTCGTGTTTTCGGGCAAATCGTAGATAATATACTATTATCGGAAATATTCTTATCCAATATTGGCAATACTGTGATTAAAGACATTGATTTTCCTGTCGAGTGTCAGGATGAGTGTTTAATTGTTTCTGTCGATGTTTTAGATCCAGAAACTAATGCAGTGAGGACTGGATCAAATTTATCTATGAATGGTCAAGTAAATTTTTCAGTTTCAATTGATTATATCAATCCAAACGAGGAAGTCGTTTTGCGCTGTATGGTTTCTGGAGATGAACCTAAATGGGACGTTCAAATCAGACAGCCTGGACTTTTAGTCGTTAAACGGGATCGACCAGTGTCTGTTCGTTCGGATGTAGTAGCTGAGGCGCTTTTCGAAGCAATCTCTGAAATTCCCATTCTGAGAACTTATTTCAGAATTGCCGTGCCGTCATTTAAAAGATATATTGAAGAAAAATATTCAAAGTAGTTCTAGTGAAATTATCGAAGCGTGAAGCATAAATATTATTTGTTTGGTTGTATTTTGGTTTCAGGTGGTTGTTTGCAGAATTAAGAATATAATCTAAATGCAAGAAGAGTTAGTATGACCCTTACCCGCATCGAAACCTTCACCACCCCCGATATCGGCTTCGTCCGGGTCACGGATACCGATGGAAACACCGGCTGGGGGCAGGTTTCTACGTACCATGCCGATATCACCTGCACGGTTCTGCATCGGCAGGTGGCCCCGTGGATGCTCGCCCGCGACCTGGCCGATCTTGACGACGCCCTCGATTTCGTCACCGAGCGCGAGCATAAATTCCCCGGCTCCTACCTGCGCCGGGCGATGGCCGGGGTGGACACGGCCATCTGGGACTTGCGGGCCAAACTTGCGGGCGTTCCGGTCGCCACGCTCATCGGCGGCTCCCCCGGCAAAATCCGCGCCTATGCCTCCTCCATGAAGCGCGACATTACCCCCGAAGACGAGGCCGCCCGCTTCCAGCGCCTCGCCGGGGATCACGGCTTCACCGCCTTCAAGATGCGCGCAGGGGCAGAGGTCGGGCGCAATACCGACGAATGGCCGGGCCGCACCGAAGCCATCATCCCCGCCATGCGCGCCGCGCTGCCCGATGCCGACCTGCTGATCGACGCCAATTCCTGCTACTCCCCCGACCGCGCCATCGAAGTCGGCCGGATGCTGGAGGGCGAGGGCTTTTGCCATTTTGAGGAACCCTGCCCCTATTGGGAACTGGAGCAGACCAAACAGGTCACTGATACGCTCTCCATCGACGTGACGGGCGGCGAGCAGGATTGCGACCTGCCCACATGGCAACGCATGATCGACATGCGCGCGGTGGACATCGTGCAGCCCGACATCTGCTATCTCGGCGGCATCGCCCGTACGCTGCGGGTGTGCAGGATGGCCGAGGCCGCAAACCTGCCCGTCACCCCACATTGCGCCAACCTCTCGATGGTCACGCTGTTCACCATGCACCTGTTGCGCGCAATCCCGAATGCCGGGAAATATCTCGAATTCTCCATTGAGGGCGCGGATTACTACCCGTGGCAACAGGATTTGTTCGTCGCCTCCCCCTATGCCATCGAAGACGGCCACGCCACCGTCACCGACACCCCCGGCTGGGGCGTCGAAATCTCGCCGGACTGGCTGGCGCGGGCGGCATATGCGGTGAGTGAGCGGTAGATTCCGGTTGCTGGTAAAGCCGTGCGGTTCCTACAGTGAGTGATCTTCCCGCTCCTCAAGGACCACCCACCATGAAAATCGCCGTCGTCGGAACCGGGGCCATGGGGTCCGTCTATGCCGCTCTCCTCGCTGATGCGGGCAATGAGGTCTGGGCCGTCGATACATGGGGCGAACACGTCGCCGCCATGCGCGAGCGTGGCCTACGCGTGGAAGGGGCCAGCGGCGACCGCACCGTGCGCCTCAATGCCACCACTGACATTGCCGATGCCGGACCCTGCGACCTCTATATCCTCGCCACCAAGGCCGATGGCGTCGGCGCAGCGGCCCGCGCGATCACCCCGCATATGACAGACGCCTCCCTCGTCCTCACCATTCAGAACGGCCTCGGCGCAGGCGAGCGCATTGCCGAACACATGCCCGTCTCAGGCGTCCTGCTCGGCGTTGCCGAAGGCTTTGGCGCTTCCATGCGCGGCCCCGGTCACGCCCATCACAGCGGCATGAAGCTTATTCGTATTGGTGAGATGACCGGCGGCAGCATGACCCGCGCAGAAGCCATCGCACAGATCTGGCGCGATGCCGGTTTCGACGTCAAGGCTTTCACGGATATTGAACAGCTCATCTGGGAAAAATACGTCTGCAACTGTACTTTCAGCGCCCCCTGCACCGTTTTTGACTGCACTATCGGAGAGATCATGGCGGCCCCCGACCGCTGGGCCATCGCAGTGGGCTGCGCAAAGGAAACCTACGCCATAGGCAAGGCCAAAGGCGTCAATTTCTCCTATGATGACCCTGTTGCCTACGTCACGGCCTTTGGCCAGCGGATGCCCGACGCCCGCCCTTCCATGCTGCTCGACCATCACGCCAAACGCCGCTCCGAGATCGACGCCCTCAACGGCATGGCTCCGGTTTTGGGCGCACAGCTTGGCATCCCGACCCCTTACAACGAGACCCTGACGGCGATAATCCGCCAGCGCGAATTGAATTTGTAGCGGTTTGGTTGTGCGGTTGTTAAATTCTTAACGGTGACGTAGCGTCACATAATGTGGCGTCCGATCAGGTTGAGTGACAACCTGTCAGGGAATGTGCGGTGTTTCATGTATTTTCTGGCTCAATGTGAGTGTTTCATATTAAAGAGTGTGACGTAGCGTCACTAATCCAGAATATTGAGAATATCAGACTGTGATCCCAGGAAATTTCGACATATCCGCTTCATGGGCGAGCCTCCGGCGATTGTGTACGCTTCCCGGTTTCGAGTCACCGGAAGCCGAAGCTGAATTCTGGCAAGAGCGCGATGCGCGCCTCTTCGGGTTTCGCTGCTGGATGATTTTCGCCGGGGTCTTCGCGTTTTTTATGTTTTTCATTATCGACATACTCATCCTCACGGATGATCTATGGCCTGTCCTGACCGTTCGCTTTGCGACATCTGTAGTCGGTTTGGGCCTCTGGGCCTTGTTCTGCGTGAAGCAATCGCCGGTAGCGAGCGAAGTGATTATGGGGATGCTGGGGGTCGTCACCATTGGCGCGAATTTGGTGATAATGACCATTGCTGAACCGCCCATGGCCGACCTGCTTCCTTTCGCCGTTTCGGTGATCCTCGCTTTTGGTGTGGGGCTGCTCGCCCCGCGTTTTCGCAGCGCATTCTGTGTGACGATTTTTTGCTACGTTTTCTACTGGATGGTCTTGCCCTTCTCGAATACGTCCTTTGCGTCCAGCCTCGCGAATGGCCATTTTCTCTCGATCAGCGTTTTTGCCGCCCTTGTCGGCACTTTTGCGCGTGAAAAGCTGGAACGGCAACAGGCGATCGACAAGCGAAAATACGCTTTGCTCAATGAACGCGCCGTCGAAATGAGTCTCTCCAAAGACCGACTACTCGCAAGTGTCAGCCATGAATTGCGGACCCCGGTGAATGCCATCATGGGGTTTTCCGAGGTTATGCAGAAAGAAATCTTCGGCCCTGTCGAACCGAAACGCTACCGCAGCTACATTGATGATATTCATTTCAGTGCTGTTCTGTTGAGGACCGGTATCGACGATCTGCTCGACGTGTCGCGCATCGTGGTGAACAAGGTCGCGTGGCAGGATGCCATCACTCCCCTCTCCCTGATTGTCAGCCGCAGCGTCACGCTCTGCAAAAATGATGCGCAGGAGGCGGGAGTAACGCTTACTCTTTCATCTTGTGATAGCGATCCGACCATCCACGCCGACCCGCATCGTCTGACCCAGGCTTTGGTGAACCTCATTGTCAATGCGATCAAATTCTCCGAACGCGGGGGAACTGTACGCATTGACACGCGCCTTGCGCAGGACGGGAGTGTTGTCATCGGGGTGGCTGATGATGGCTGCGGGATCGCCCCGGCAGATCTTGATCGGATACGCGAACCCTTCGCTCAGGCCCATTCCGATCAGTATAGCACTCACCGGGGTGGTTTGGGGTTGGGCCTCGCCATCGCGAGTGGTTTTATCGACAGGATGGAGGGGAAACTCGGTATCGAGAGCACGCCGGGAGCAGGAACCACAGTCTCAATCCTCATCCCGTCGCATCGGGTTGCGCAAGTGCAGCAGGCTGGGGAAATCCATACAGCGACAAGGCCGGAAACCAACGAAAAGGTAAACTGACTACCTGATGCCCTGTCTTTTCGTCCCTACACGAACCCGATATGCCGGTTCATTGGCAATTCCCTGATCCGTTTGCCCGTCGCCGCAAAAATAGCATTGGCCAGGGCGGGCGCAGCAGGGGGTGTTCCCGGCTCTCCGATACCCCGTATCCGTGAGCCGTTCTCCAGCACTGTCACCGAAATCGGCGG
>CALFFK010000104.1 GCA_937957975.1 uncultured Neomegalonema sp. | reverse complement strand
TATCGTCTGGCCTGCCCGCCTTTAACCTCGTTGGCCTGCCCGACAAGGCGGTGTCCGAGGCCAAGGAGAGGGTGCGCGCCGCACTTAATTCCATCGGGCTTGCCCTGCCCGCCAAGCGCATCACGGTCAATCTTGCCCCTGCCGATCTGCCAAAGGTCGGCTCGCATTACGACCTGCCCATCGCATTGGCACTCCTCGGTGCGATGGAGGTGATCCCGTCGGATGAGCCATCGCACTATGTCTCGCTTGGGGAATTATCGCTTGATGGCACGCTCAACCCCGTCCTTGGCGCGATGCCCGCCGCCCTCATGGCGGCGGAGGCTGACCGGGGCATTATCTGCCCCGAAGCGTGTGGGGCAGAGGCATCATGGGTAGGGGCCGTTGATGTACTGGCCCCCAAAACCCTGTTGGCCCTCATTAACCACATCAACGGGCGCGAAGCCCTGACCCCGCCATCCCCCGGCGAGGCGAAAGCAGGCGAACACCTGCCCGATCTGCGCGATGTGAAAGGGCAGGAAACGGCACGCCGCGCGTTGGAGGTTGCCGCTGCCGGGGGGCATAACATGCTGATGATCGGGCCACCCGGTGCAGGAAAATCCATGCTTGCCGCGCGTCTGCCCGGCATCCTGCCGCCCCTGACGGCGGAGGAGGCGCTGGAGACGAGCCTCATCCATTCCCTCGCCGGTTTGCTGGAAGGCGGGCGTGTGTCGATGGTACGCCCTTATCGTGCGCCGCATCATTCTGCCTCGATGCCCGCCATGGTGGGCGGTGGCAAGAACGCATCCCCCGGCGAGGTCAGCCTTGCCCATAATGGTGTGCTTTTTCTGGATGAATTGCCCGAATTCACGCGGCAGGTTCTGGAAGCACTGCGCCAGCCCATCGAATCGGGCGAAACTATTGTGGCCCGCGCCAATGCCCATGCGCGCTACCCCAGCCGGGTACAGCTCGTTGCAGCCATGAATCCGTGCAAATGCGGACATTTGGGCGATCCTGCCATGGCGTGCTCCCGTGCGCCGAATTGTGGTCTCGACTATCAGGCGCGCATTTCCGGCCCCATGCTTGACCGGATCGACGTACAGATTGAGTTGCCCGCCGTCTCCGCCGCCGATCTCTCCCTGCCCCCCGCGTCAGAAGGGTCGGCAGAGGTTGGCGCCCGCATCGCCGCTGTTCGGGCATTACAGGCCGAACGCTATCGCGCGCTCGACGTGAAGAACGTGCGTCTTAACGCCCATGCCGATGGGGATGTGCTCGATGGAGTGGCGCATATGAGTGCTTCTGCCCGTGCCTTGCTGCTGAAGGCATCCGAAGCCTTGCGCCTGAGCGCGCGTGGCTACCACCGTGTCTTGCGCCTCGCGCGCACCATCGCGGATCTCGACGGGCGCGAAGAAATTGGCGACACGCAAATCGCCGAGGCCACCTCATACCGGCGCGCACCAATCCTGCGTTGAACCTTTCTGACCGTGGCAATCACAAGTATTTTGGATGCATACGGATATTTAAGTCTTTGGATTAAATAATTATCATTCTTGTTCAGCGTAGGGATTATCGCTAGACTGACGACCTTGGCGAATCGTGCGTCATTTGTTAAGCGCGGACTGTTATTTCTCATGGCATCCGCAATTTTGAGGTTGTGTACCCGGTATGTCGACACCGCCGTCCAAGATTCTCGTCGCCGAAGATAACGCCGTCAATGCACGCCTGATCATCGCGATGCTGGAGCGCGATGGCCACGAGGTAACGATCGTGACTGATGGCGGCAAAGCCGTCGCAATCAGCCGGGTTGAGTATTTCGATCTCATCCTCATGGATGTGAATATGCCGGAAATGGACGGGTTGGAAGCAACACGCCAAATCCGTGCCGGGGCTGCACCGGGGCGCGACGTAAAAATCGTTGCCCTGACCGCCGATGATGATGGCGCGACCCAACGTGAATGCATCGAGGCAGGCATGAACGCCTTCCTGACCAAGCCCATTGAAATGGCCGAGTTGTTGAAACTTCTAAATCCCCGCGCCAACAGAGCCAAACGCGCCTGATCTTCCTCCCATTGTCCTCTTTGATACCGGGCGGCGTTCATCGTCGCCGGGCAATTTCTGTTTTCCGACATGCGCATTAGGATGATCTGGCTCTGACTCGACGGAATTCTTATCGAAGAGGCGATGCGCAACTGTAGTACACTCCCCAGCTTCATGGATTTTGATAGATCGGCAGTTGTCGCGTTTCGCTGCAAGCCTGTCGAAACCTATCGTTTTGGGGGTGAGGTGACTGGAGGGGAGAGTTTCGGCTCGCCTGGCATCAGTGAAGCAATCACGGATGCCAAGGTCGAGATGGCCAATCCGATGAGGGCCACTCCGTCCATGACGCTCAAACCAAAACCAAAGAGGATGGCACAGGTCAGGGCACCAGCGACCAATCCGGCAAGCGCGCCCCGCGCCGTCATCCTGAACCAGAACAGGCCGAGGAAAAGTGGGGCCAGACCGGCAGATGCCGCCAATGTCATCAATCCGAGAAACCCTGCGAGCGGATCGAAAGGAACAAACAGTGCCAGAGCCATTGCGAAGGTGACTGCCGCTGTCCCGATCCAGCGGCATCGGGACAAGTGGCCTCCGATGGTTTCCCGCTCCGGGTCAATTCCTGTTGTGGTGGTGACGAGAAACGTCGCGCTCGCACAGGTCGCAACAATGGCGGCAAGCGCCCCGATGCCGAGGGCCGCGATCAACCATTCAGGCGGATTGAGGGTTGCCATGCTGTTGGCAAGGGCCACAGCGGGCGTTTCGTTTGATGGCAATGGTGTGCCGTTCACCAAGACAGCGAAAAGCTGATCGGCCCTCACTGCGATGGCAAACAGCGGTATGGCGGCAAGGACGAGAATGACAAGCACCGTTCCCCGCTGGGCGAACCAGCGCGCTTCTGTGCCATCGCGCTCGGCAGGCCAGCGGACCAAGGTATGCGGTAAGGCAAGGGTGCCAAAGAGCGCGGTGAGACCAAGGAGCGTCGCTACCAGGGTGTCTGCCTCGCGCGACAAGCCGAGCTTGTCTTCAGCAGTGGCAATCTCATGCAACAGCGCACCGGGCGCAACATAAGGGAGGATAATTCCGGTCTTTGACATGCCCAGCCAGAATGCAGGCACGAAGATCCCTACAAAGAGGATCAGGTACAGGGCTGCCTGGGCCGGAATCATGGTTGCCAACCCTCCCGGAAGAATGGCGAGCAGAACGAGTATCGCAATCAAGGGCAGCAGAAGCCACGCTGAAACACCCAATACGGCATCCGCGAGGAGAACGACGAAACCGAACTGGAGCGTCAGGATCGTGATCCCGGTTAGGGCAAGAAGAAAGACAGCAATTCGCCCTGCCGTACCTCCGAACCGCCATTCAGCCCAATGGGTCAGGGATCGCGCGCCGGAATCTGCAAAAGCAGGGGCAAGGACCGTCTGGGTGAGAACCATTCCTCCAACGATACCGCCAATCAGTGCGTAGGCGACCGGCCCATGCATCAAAATCGCAGCGACAACGCCAATCGTTCCAAAGCCTGAAATCCATGCGGCGGCTGCGCCATGGGGCGTCAGGGCCGTCGGCCCTTCACGGATAGGCGAGAGAAAAGCACTGCCCTGATCTACCATGGTGTTCCGCGCAATGCGGAACAGAACGATACTGGCCACAAGGATGTGTAACAGCAGCAACAGCAGTACCGGGACACCCAGATTGTCGAGAACCGCCGTGAAAGCCAACCATCCGATCGTCGCCGCGATCCAGAGTATAAGGGTCTTGCCGGAAAGTGCGTTCATGGTTCCGGGTTATTCTGTTCGTCATCAGTGATCCGGTCCGACCCTCCCGCAAGGGGAACAAGCAACAGGGGACCGGCCAATAGCATCACAAAAGCCGACCACGGAAAGCCGAAGGCGCTCGTGCCGGGGAGCCATCCAGCAGTCCATGGTATCAGGGTGACGACCATGATGATGGCCAGAATCCTGTAAAGCGGTCCCTGATTTTCCATTGTTCACCTTCCCCGTCAGTCTGGAGAGAGCATATAGCCCGCTCCACGTACCGTCTGCAAATAACGTGGGGATTTGGGGTCTTCTTCAATCTTGCGGCGCAGACGCGTTACCTGGACATCGACGGCCCGTTCCTGTGCGCCGCCTTCTTCGTCCGGTGCGCCCTCGCCAAGCAAGGCGCTGCGCGAAACCGGCTCGCCGGGTTGTTTCGAGAGAATGCGCATCATCGTGGCTTCCGCTGTGGTCAGGCGGACGGGCTTGCTGTCCCGCCATAATTCTCCCCGAACCATGTCATAGCGACAGACGCCAAGCGAGAGGGTTTTCGGCGGTTCCGCTTTTTCGGTCACGGTGGCCGGTTCGACGACACGGCGCAGGATCGCCGCGATCCGCAACAGTAATTCACGCGGTTCAAAGGGTTTTGGGAGGTAATCATCCGCACCCGATTCCAGCCCGTCGATTCGGTCGCCCGATTCAGATTTTGCGGTCAACAGCAGGATCGGCGTCGCCAATGTCTCGCGCAGGGACCGGGTCAGGGACAGGCCATCCTCCCCCGGCATCATTACATCGATGACCAGAAGGTCAAAGGCCAGCAGGTCAAGCAACCGTCGCGCATGGGCCGCATCGCGCGCGGCAGTGACGGTATAGCCATTCCGCGCCAGATACTTCTTGAGTAGCGTGCGGATGCCGTCGTCGTCATCGACAACGAGGATATGTGAAGGATCGGTCATTTGGGGGCTTCCGGGGCATCATACACCATACGGAGAATATCATCACGTGCGTCTTCGTCAATCATCAGAGCCGTGACGGCACGGAAACCTGCCACAGCCTCTGGTCCTGCCTCGCGAAAGGCACGGGACAAGCGCTCTCGCTGGGATTGGGAAAGCGCCCCTTCGAAACGGTGGCCTTCTTCGGTGAGGGTGAGCAGACGCTGGCGGCGGTCCTTCTGGCCCGGAACGCTGTTCACGAGACCATCATCCACCAGGGGTTTCAGAACACGGGCAAGGGATTGCTTGGTGATGCCCAGAAGATCGAGCAGCCCCGCGACGCTGATCCCCGGTCTGCGGCCAATGAAATGCAAGGCCCGGTGATGGGCGCGGCCATATCCCTTTTCGTGCAGGATACGGTCCGGGTCGCTGGTGAAGGCGCGATAGGCAAAGAACATCAGCTCTGCCCCCTCCCGCAGCTTTCGGCCAGTCAGGAAAAGGCGGTCATCGCCATGGTGGCGCAGCGCGCGAATAGGGGGGGAGGGATCGGGCATGGGAGCCTTCACGATTTATGTCAGGATCGTTGACATAAAACTACGCTACTGCTAGCTTTTGCGCAACAAAACAATTCAAATTTCCGCTCTGGCGCAATGCAGGACTGACGATAATGGCAGAGATCATCCCCTTCGACGATCGCGATGGTGTCATCTGGTACGATGGCGAGCTGGTGAATTGGCGCGATGCGAAGGTGCATGTATTGAATCATGGTCTGCATTATGCGTCTTCGGTCTTTGAGGGGGAGCGGTGCTATTCCGGCGAAATCTTCAAGAGTCGCGAGCATACCGAGCGTTTGCATAATTCCGCCCGGATCATGGGTTTCGAAATCCCGTATACGGTTGATGAGATCGAAGAAGCCAAAAAAGCAACCCTTGAAGCGAATGGTTTAACTGATGCCTATGTCCGCCCGGTTGCGTGGCGCGGGTCAGAAATGATGGCGGTTTCGGCGCAGAAATCGAAGATCCACGTTGCCATCGCCACATGGCAATGGCCGAATCTCTTCGGTGAAGCCAGCGTCAGGGGCGTACGTCTCGACATGGCCGAATACAAGCGTCCTTCGCCCGAAAGCGCGCCATGCCATGCCAAGGCCGCCGGTCTTTATATGATCTGCACCCTGTCAAAACACGCGGCGGAGGCAAAGGGCTATACCGATGCGCTGATGCTTGATTACCGGGGGCGCGTGGCCGAGGCGACAGGGGCGAATGTCTTTTTCTACAAGGACGGCGCGATCCATACACCGGACCCTGATTGCTTTCTTGATGGCATCACCCGGCGCACGGTGATCGGAATGCTCAAGGACCGGCAAATCCCTGTGCATGAGCGTGTGATTATGCCTGATGAGCTGGGCGGCTTTGAGCAGGCATTTCTGTGTGGAACCGCCGCCGAAGTGACGCCCGTGGCCGAAATTGCCGGACATACCTATGAGGTCGGGGATTTCGTGAAGGGGCTGGCGCAGGATTACAATGATCTGGTGAACCGGCGCGTTATGGCGTGAAGCGGCGGCAGGGGGCGTGATCCAGAATCCGGTATTAAACGCTTCTATCCCAACGCCTTGCCCGTCGAGGCCAGAATTGCGGGCATGAACGTCGCCTCTTTTGCCCGCAACGCTGCCTTCGCATCGGTGATGTAGTCGCGGGTCAGGGGGGCGTCGTCGCGGTCGCGGGCGAGTTGCATCTGGAAGACGTTGGATGCGCCGTAGCGGAATGCGCCTTCGCAGACGGCGAGATAGAATTCCCACATGCGCCCGAATTTCTCGTCATACATCGCTTCGATAGCGGGGCGATCCGCTTCAAACCGCTTGCGCCAGTGGAGCAGGGTTTCGGCGTAATGCATTCGCCATATCTCACAATCGGTTAACCAGAGGCCGGATTTCTCAAGGCTTGCGGCGGCTTCCGACAGTGAGGGAGCGTAACCGCCGGGGAAGATGTATTTGCGCAGGAAAGGCGAAGTGACACCCGGAGGCGCCTTGGTCGAGATCGAATGGATCAGGGCTACGCCGCCGGGGGCAAGGAAGTCGCGAACCTTCAGGTAATAGGCGGTCAGTTGCGTGATGCCGACATGCTCCAGCATTCCGACGCTGACCACGCGATCAAAGGTTTCGGGGACTTCGCGATAATCCTGTAGGCGGAACTCCACGCGATCCGAAACACCCAGCGCCTCGGCGCGGGCGCGGGCCACCGCAAGCTGTTCTTCCGAAAGAGTGACGCCGGTGACGTGGACATCCTCGGCATGGGCGAGATAAAGCGCCATGCCGCCCCAGCCGCAGCCGATGTCGAGGATGCGCTGTCCCGGTTTCAGACAGAGTTTTGAAGCGATATGTCGCTTTTTGGCAGTCTGTGCTTCGTCGAGCGTTTCGTCGCCTTTCTCGAAATACGCACAGGAATACTGGAGATCATCGCAAAGGAAGCGGCGATAGAGATCATTGCCGAGATCATAGTGCAGACGCACATTTTCGCGGGCGCGGCTGATTGGGTTATTCTGGGCCGAACGCCGGACACCCCGCGCAAGGCCGCGCCAGAAAATCTGATTGGGGCTGAGATCGAAATTGCGTTTATTGAGGAAGAAGAGCTGCATCAGCTCCCACGCGCCGGTGCCATGTTCGGACGGGCTTTCGATGGTGAGCCCCCCATCCATGAAGGCTTCGGCGGCTTTCAATTCGGGATTGGCGAAGATTTTCCAATCCAGAGCGGGGTCATGGACCCTGATCGTAACGGCAGGGCCGGGTTCTGCGCCCCCCGCTTCGTGGCGTTCGCCATCAGGGCCAATCAGGGTCAGCGTACCCTTGTGGATCGTCTTGCGGAAAAGTTTTGGGAGGTGCTTCATGGTTTGCCGCCCCCGGATCGAATGACCCAAATGCCGCTGGCGCGCAGGACGTGGCGGGTATCGGCATAGATTTCGCCCTGCATGAACAGGAACTCGCGGGCCTTGCGGACGACGCTGGCCTTTCCGTGCAGCATCTGGCCGTTCTTGCCGGGGGCGAGGAAGTCACATTCGAAATCAATGGTTGCGACCGGCTTCTCTCCGGCGGCGGTGAAGGCGCTGGTCCCCATGCCGGTATCGGCCACGCTCATCAACAGGCCACCATGGGCGACGCCGACGGAATTCATGTGCCGATCTTCGAGTTGCAGGGCAAAGCGGTAATCGCCCTCGCCAACCTGCGCGAACATTACCGGGCCGATATGGTCGTTGAAGCCGCCACCCAGCACATTGCGCCAGGGGAGGGTGGGGTCGTATTTCATCCTTGATCCGCCGGTTGCCCTATACAAGGTTCCAGCGATTGCCGCCTCCGGGGCAGCGTGTCAATGACGGGATCGTTTTCAGTGCGTACCGGCAACTACCGTCAGGGCGTTCACTTCGGCCGAGAGCAGTGGAAAGAGCATTGCCTGAGCGGCAAAGAGAACGAAGAAAAACAGGATCAGGCTGGGTGGGTTGGCGTCGATCATCGGGAAAGCACTCCGGGGGTTACGGTTCACCCGGAGCGCTGCAGGATCGATGCCATCTCAGAAATTGCGCGTCAGCACTGTTGCTTCGCGGGCGGTCAGGCCCGGCCATACACGTTGCAGGTCTGTGGGGGAGAGGTTGCTGAGGCCACCGCGCGTAGTGCGAAGGGTGCGGATTCCGCTTTCAAAATCAGGGCGGGAGGCAAGGCGGGCCACAGTGCGATAGGCGGCCTGATAGCGGGACGAAGCAATATAGTTGGGCGAGACGCCCTTGCCGACGGCATCAAGATATTCGAGAGAGGCGTAGGTCGCCAACCCTTCCTCCAACACACTCGCCTTTGCACCGGGACCGGCAGGGGAGAGAAGATGTACCACCTCGTGGGACAATTGAAACAGGGCGCGGGTTTCATCGGTCGCAGCATTGCGGGTGAGCTGTACGATTATGGATTCACCAATGTTGTCATACGTGGGATACCAGACCTGCGGGGCGTCCCGGCTGGTGAACTCGACGCCGAGGAGAGTCCAGCTGCGGTCACGCGGACCATAACGGGCTTCCATAAAGCGCAGGATATGGCCCATGCGCGAGGCAAGGGTCCAACTGAATGCACAGCTTGCCGAAGCCTTGCAGGGTGTTGCTACGGTCAGGCCCGGTGAGGCATGGAGGAATCCCGCATCCGCCCATGCGATTCGGGGCGCGATGGCGAGCAGGGTGGCCAGAGCAAGTGGCACAAATCGGGTCATCACTGGTCGCTTCTCCCTCGTTTCTTCCCGTGTTGATGCAATTTACGGGCAAGATTGGGGCAACGCGAAAAACGTTTGGCACATTTTTTCTGCGTATTACGTATGCATTATGAATATGAAACCGACTGTCAGACCTGCCCGTATCGACGAGGCCGATGCCCTGACCGCACTCTGTGTGCGGTCAAAGCGGTCCAATGGCTATGACGCTACATTCATGGCCGCGTGTCTGGATGAATTAATGGTGACGCCAGCCCGTCTGAAAGCGGGAAATTTCTGGGTTGCGGAAGTCGCAGGGGATGACGTGCTGTGCGGTTGTGCCGGTTTGACGATGGGCGCAGGGAAAAGGATCGGCAAAGTAGGGATGTTCTTCGTTGATCCCGAATGGCAGGGGCGAGGGGCCGGAAGGGCGCTGTGGGCCGCCATTGTTGATTGCGCGCAGGAAAACGGTTTGCGGAAACTGTATCTGGATTCAGACCCGTTCGCGGAAGCCTATTACCGGAAACTGGGTTTTGAGATGATCGGGCGTGTCCCTTCGGGATCAATGCCGGGGCGAACCTTACCCAGAATGGAGATTACCCTTCCTGCATGCTGACAGCAGTTTGCGAATCCTTAACGTGATGTATACATACGATGTCTATGTCAGATATTGCATTCATTAGTGAAAACGGACCTGTCGAGAATTTGCAGGTCGTGGTTTTAATCCTTGCTGCACTTCTCTTTCTGAAGAGAACGGTGGATTTATCCAAATGCAACCACAGGGCGTTGTCGTCCTATTCCCTGGCCGCTGCTGTACTGCCATTGCTGGGCGCAGCGCGGGAGTTGAGTTTTGGCCGGGTGATCGGGATGGAGGCCGGTGTTGTTATAACACTGAAGCTGTTAATCGGTATAATCGCGGTCGGCATGGCCATGGTTGCCCTGATGATATTCGTGCGATCGGCAGAAAATTATATAAAGACCTTCCGCGAATTCATCCTGCATCGCGCCAGCATAAGCATTTATCTGGGTCTTTTGCTCATCGGTATCGCCAGTGTTTTCGAAAAGGGATATTGGGGTCTGCCGAAAAGTGAAGCTGCCGAAGAAATACTCGAACTGATTGCGTTCTGCTTCATCCTGCGCGCGGCGATGATCCTGAAACCCGTAAAACTGGAAACTATTGTGCCCCTGCCAGTTGGCAACCCTGCCCCCGCGCTTGCTGGAATGACCACCCCTCAGAATGTTCAGGTGGTAGAAAGCGGCCCTGCGGTCTGTGCGCCGGTGACGGCAATGAGGTCATAGACATCCTGCGCGCTACACCCGCGTGAAAGATCGTTGGCGGGGGCGGCAAGACCCTGAAGGATAGGGCCGATAGCGCGGGCGCGTCCGATGCGCTGGGCGATCTTGTAGCCGATATTGGCGGCCTCCAGCGATGGGAACACGAAGATATTGGCCGCGCCTTCCAGCGGGGAGCCGGGGGCTTTTGACGCGGCTACATCGGGGACGAAGGCCGCATCAAACTGTAATTCGCCATCCATTATCAGGTCAGAACGGGCTTCACGAGCCAGCGAAAGGGCGTCAGTGACTTTGGTGACACGCTCGTGGCGGGCGCTGCCATGGGTAGAAAAGGACAGGAAAGCGATGCGCGCCGGTTCGTCCAGCAAGGCCGCAAGGGAATCAGCGGAAGATATGGCAATCTGTGCCAGTTCCTGCGGGGTCGGCTCGATAATGAGGCCACAATCAGCGAAGAGGACGGGGCCGGGGAGAGGGTGGCCATCCCCTTCGGGTAGCATGAGGAAAAAGCTGGAAACTGTCTCGACTCCCGGCGCACGGCCTATGACGCGAAAGGCGGTGCGGACAGTATCGGCGGTGGTGGCCACGGCCCCGGCGATAGTGCCCTGCGCGTCCCCCGCGCGGACCATCAGAGCGGCGAAGGTGAGCGGGTCGCGGGCGGCTTCGAGGGCTTCTTCTGCACTCATCTCCACACGCTTTCGCACCTCACGGAACAACCCGGCATAGCCTTCAGTGCGCGAATCAGTGGCAGGGTCGATCAGGGTGACTTCTTCGGTATTGGCTCCAAATGCCTCAAGCTGCGCCCGTACGGTATTTGCGGCACCGATCAGGACGGGTTTTGCAAGCCCATCACGGGCGGCACGCACGGCCCCCTCCACGATCCTCGGATCTTCCCCTTCAGCAAGTGAAATGACAGCAGGGCGGGCCTTTGCGGCGGTGAGGATACGGTCGAACGGGGACAACAGCAGAACTCCATTTGAGTGTTAATCACCGACTTATGACCCGTTCGGGTGAGAAGGCCAAGTATTAGCGCCACGCAATTGGCGCTTTCATAGTCGATAATTTTACAGTAACATTTACGTGTAACATCGCGATACGCAACTTTATTGCAACGCAACAGCTAAAGGTGCACCGAAGTCAGTGTTCAGGTTTATCAACCAGCATTTCAAATCTATGAGCCTGCCCGTTGCGCTCATTGTCCTGACATTTGTCTGTTTCGTTTTTGCTCTGATCGCATCGATAACGGCGTTTTGGGTGTTGAATGGGCGTCTGCCTGACAATCTGCTCGCAGTGGTTGCGATTTCTTCCGTTATTGCATCCACACCGATGATCCTGCAATCGATGCCGACGATAAAATACCTTCAGGAATCGAGTGAACGTCTGCGTCAGACGCGGGATGAACTGGCCGCACGGGTTGCTGAACTCGACGCCACGAGTCGTGCCCTTGATGCCGCGCGAAACGATCTGGAATACCGGGTAGAGGAGCGCACGCGCGAACTGGAAATCGCGCGGTATGCGGCAGAAGATGCGAATGAGGCGAAATCGGCCTTTCTCACACAGATGAGCCACGAACTGCGTACACCACTCAATGCCATTATCGGATTCTCGGAACTGCTTTCACATCCTGATGCCCTGTCGCCCGAACGCAAGATGGTGCATTTGGAAGACTATGCAAAGACGATCCATGATAGCGGTAAGTATTTATTATCAATGGTTAATGGCTTGCTTGACCTGTCGAGGATTGAAGCGGGGGAGATGGAGTTGTACGTCGAACCGATTGATCTGGCGGTCCTGCTTTCCGATGTGCGGGGGTTGATCGAACCACAAGCGAAATCAAAAGGGCAGATGTTGTTCTGCGACACAGAGACAGGGACAATGCTTGCTGACCGGCGCGCCGCAAAGCAGATCCTGTTGAATTTGCTCAGTAATGCGATGAAGTATTCCCCACCAAACAGCGTGATTACCCTCGCCTGTAACAGCAATGCGGAGGAAGTCGTCTTCATCGTCAGAGATCGGGGTCGTGGCATGACGCCGGATGAAATCAGCCGTGCGATGGAGCCATTTGGCCGTTTGCAAAATATCGAAACTGCCAGTGAGCCGGGAACGGGACTTGGCCTGCCCATCGTTGCCTCGTTAACCTCGGCCCAGGGGGGAACATTTACCCTGTCGAGCGTACCGGGGACCGGAACAGAAGCGCGGGTGGTACTGCCCCGTGATGTATCCCAGGCGACAGGCACTGTTGCTATTGCGTGATGCCGGTTCAATTTTACCGTTTTATATCAACGCCTTCATTGCCGCGCTGATGCCATCGAGCGTCAATGGAAACATGCGATCTTCGGTGATGTCGCGCACCATGCCGATGGAGTGTGTATAGCGCCAGTGAGATTCTGGAACGGGATTAAGCCACACATATCCAGGCCATTGGGTAAAGGCGCGACGGAGCCAGACTTCGCCAGATTCCTGATTCCAATGCTCATTCGCCCCGCCCGGCACGGCGATTTCGTAAGGGGACATGCTGGCGTCACCAACGAAGATGCATTTGTAATCAGACCCGTAGGTATTGAGCACATCCCATGTGGACATCTGCTCGGTCCAGCGGCGGGAATTGTCGCGCCAGACGCCTTCGTACAGACAGTTGTGGAAATAGTAGTATTCGAGGTGCTTGAATTCGCTGCGGGCTGCTGAAAAAAGCTCTTCAACGACCTTGATGTGATCGTCCATCGAGCCGCCGACATCAAGAAAGATGACGAGTTTCACCGCATTGCGCCGCTCTGGACGGGTCACAACATCCAGATAACCACGCTCGGCAGTGGCGCGGATGGTGTCATCAAGCGCGAGTTCCTCGTCGGCCCCTGACCGCGCCCATACGCGCAGGCGTTTGAGTGCGACCTTGATGTTGCGGGTGCCAAGCTCGACGCTGTCATCAAGATTACGGAATTTTCGTTTGTCCCAGACTTTTGCGGCGCGGCGATGGCGACTTTCGTGCTGGCCGATGCGCACGCCTTCAGGATTGTATCCGTATGCACCAAAAGGAGAAGTGCCCCCTGTGCCGATCCATTTACTACCGCCCTGATGGCGACCCTGCTGTTCTTCAAGACGCTTTTTCAACGTCTCCATCAGCTTGTCCCAGCCGCCCAGCGCCTCGACTTCGGCCTTTTCCTCGTCGGTAAGGAACTTTTCGGTCAATTTGCGCAACCATTCCTCCGGGACAGGTTGCTCTTCAACGGCCTCGCCGGTGCCGCTGACGGCTTCGACGCCTTTGAAAACTTCGGAGAAAACCTGATCGAAGCGGTCGAGATGGCGCTCATCCTTGACCAGCGACGCGCGAGCAAGGTGGTAGAACCCTTCGATGTCATAGGTGACAAGCCCGACTTTCACCCCCTCCAGCAACGTGAGGTATTCACGTAAGGATACAGGAATACGGGCCTGTTTCAGGGTGAGGAAGAAGCGGGTAAACATGGCGCATCCTTAGCGCCTGTCCCGGCATCGTCACAATAAAAAAGCCCCGATGCAAAACACCGGGGCAAGTCACAGGTAGATAAACAGGGGAAAGCTGGAGATTATCTACCGCCGAGGGCTGCGTCAGGTTGTACGCGCGACAAACGGGCCTTCGCTTTTTCAGGACCAAAGAGCATACGTGTTGAGATAACGCGCTTGGTCTGTGCTGCCTTGGAATGTTTGATCTGCTGGGAAAAGCCGGTGGTGTTGTACGTAACGCCCTGCTTCGCCCTCTGCGCGGCAAGAATATTCTGTAGCTTGTACTGCTGTTGGTTCACGGTGCTTTCTGCCATTGCAGGAGTGGCAGAGAACGTTGCGACGGTGGCAAGAGCGGCAATAGTAGTGATAAGGGCTTTCATCTCAGGTCTCCTTGATGGCGTTAACTATGTTTGCGTTGCTGTCGTGGTGATACAGATATGCCGTTCTTCCAGCCCGGAAAGGGCGTGGGCCTTCACTCTGCGACCCGTTTTTGTGAAGGGATGTGGTGGAACTTGTGAACGGTTGTAATATTCGCGCTTCACGCAGGTTTAACTGTGTTGTGTTACACTCACAGTATGTCACAGCCCCTCACATCCGATATCGCATCGCTCGTCGATCTGGTGAAATCCAACCCCTCGATGGAAGCGAGTTTTCGCGCGCTGGTCGTTCTTCTCGGTACTGCGCCGGACAGTTCGGTGATCGTTTCAGCGTTCGGGCAACTCGATCCAGAGGCTTGTCCGTCGCCTGAATTGCGCGAACAGGCCGCTGCGTTGCTCGACAAGGCGGATGCGCCCCAGCTTTCTGCGCTCTGGCGACCAGCGGGGGCGGTGATGGCGAATGTGGTCTCGTTGCGGGGCGAAGTCCCAAAGCCACAAGGAACCTCCATCGGCTTTGATGATATTGGCGGACTGGAAGATGTGAAGCGTCAGGTGCGGCGAAAGATCATCAATCCCTTCCGCGACAAACGCGCCTTGTTCGAAAAGTTCAAGCGCAAGGCAGGTGGCGGGGTGCTGATGTACGGCCCCCCCGGTTGCGGCAAGACGATGCTGGCGCGGGCGCTGGCCACGGAATGCAATGCGTCGTTTCAGGATGTGCGCGCCGCCGAAATCCTCGATCGTTATGTCGGAACGGCGGAAAAGCGGATTGCGAGCCTGTTTGAGGAGACGCGCCGGTCGCGCCCTGCCGTATTGTTCTTTGATGAAGTGGAGGCATTGGCGCAGCGACGGCAATTCGATTCCAGTCATGGGGTTAATACGGTCGTCTCTGCCCTGTTGACCGAAATGGATGGGTTCGCCGGGGATAACGAGGGGATGTTGTTCCTTGGCGCGACGAATGTGCCTTGGTCGCTGGATGCCGCGTTCCGCAGACCGGGGCGCTTTGACCGCACGATCTTTGTGCCGCCGCCGGATCGGGTGGCGCGCGAATTCATTCTCAAGGGCGCGCTCGAAGGCCGCCCCCTCGCAGACGATCTGGATGTGGACGTGTTGGTCGCGAAGACGAGCGGGTTTTCGGGCGCTGATCTGGGCGCGCTGGTGGAAACGGCGGTGGATTACGCCATTGAGGACAGCCGCTCCGACGAGGAAATCGAGCCGGTCTCGAACGCGCATTTCCGCGAAGCCTTGCGCGAAGTGCGCTCGACGGTAGGGGAATGGTTGGGGCAGGCCCGCAATTTTGCGGAATATGCCAATGGCGACGGCACATATGATGAGCTTGCCGAGTTCCTGAAGAAATACGCGAAATAGGGCGATGGTCACGCAACAGAGGGGGCGTGGAACCAGAGAACAACGGGTGCTGGTCAGTTTTCGCGCTGCGCCGCACATTCCTGATCGGGGCTGACATGAGCACGCGTTTTAATGCTGCCCGCGCCTATATCGCCGCCGGAAACCTTGATGCCGCGCGAAGGATTGCGCGCGAGGCAATGGAGCGCGCGCCGGATGACGTGGCGGTCTGGCATCTGATGGTAGATATAGAACTCGCCGCGAAACGATGGGAAGCCGCTTATGATCTTTCGTTAAGGGCGCTGGCCCAATGGCCCAATCACGCCGAACTGCGGCTCGGCCATGCCATCACACTGGTCTATACAAAGCGCAAGGTCGAGGTGGTGCAGGCGATACGGGACTGGGAAAGGGATTTTCCATTGGCCCGCGCTGAAGCACATTTTCTGCACACGTTTCGAGAGGCTTTCTACGGCTCGACCAAAAAGGCGCGCGCGCATTTTGGGGAGTTTCGGGAATACTGTCCTGATTCGCCCTACGTGCCAATTCTCGACGAGCTGATCGCGCACAAGGCCAATGATCCGCTGGCTATAGAACGAACGCTGAAACGAATGGCTCCGACGGTCACGACCAATGGCAAGGTTCATACGCGCCTCGCTACCGTGCAGCTTGATCTGTTCAAATTGGCAGCGGCACGACGCTCGGCCCGGACGGCGCTTGCGATAGAGCCGACGCGGCGGGATGCAGAGGCGATCCTGTGGTTGTCGTGGCTGGTGTTCTTTCCACCCTTTTTTGTGGCACATGCTTATTTCTGGCTCGACGGGATGCGGAGATCGCTGTTTTCCGGGTGGCTTGTTGCTGCGCTCAAAGTGCCTCTCATGGCAGTATTTGGGTTGGCAATCATCGCCTTTTTCATCGTGCTGATCGGTGGGGCAGGCGTGTTGACGGGTGATGCGGATAAGGTTGATAATGTGATTTATTCGCTCACCGCCACGGTTGCGGCCTGTTTTTTCCTAATCGTCGGTTTTGCCTGGCCCCATGTCCGCGCGGCTGTGATGGCGCGGTTTGCGCGTCGCGGGAGCGGGGCCGCTTCTATCGAACTGGCCGGATATTGATGTAATGAGGCCGACATGAGCACGCCATTTAATACTGCACGTGCCTATATTGCCGCCGGGAATCTCGATGCCGCGCGAAAGATTGCGCGTGATGCGATGGAGAAGGCGCATGACGATGTGACGGTCCATGACCTGATGGTCGATATTGAATTTGCGGCGAAGGCGTATGAGAAGGCGCTGAAAATCTGTCGTGAAGCATTGGCGCGCTGGCCGGACCACGCGGGTCTGCGCCTGTCTCATGCGTTGGCCCTGATGTATACGGGTCGGGGCGGGGACGCGAAGAAGGCCGTGGAGAAATTCGAAGAGGATTTCAGTTTCCGGCCCCTTGATGCGACGCTGTTGCATACGATTTGGCAAGCGCAATACGGATCGCTCAAACGCGCGAAATACTATCGTCGCCGGTTCGAGGAACTGGCCCCGGATTCGCCCCATATCGCGATGCTCGACGCGATGATTGCAGGCAAGGCCGATGATATGCTGGGGCGAGAACGGGCCTCCAGGCGCATGACCGAGGATGCGCCTATGGACGCCGATGCCCATGCGCGGCTGGCCTATGCGCAGTTCGATCTGTTTCGATTGAGTGCTGCGCGGCGTTCGACGCGGGCGGCGCTGACGGCGGAACCGACCAAGCGGCGGGTAGAGGCGGTGCTGTGGCTGTCATGGATGGTGTTGTTCCCCCCCTTCTTCTTTGCGCATCTCTATCATTTTCTGGATTCGATGCGGGTGTCGCGGTTGCCACGATGGCTGGCGGTGCTGGTGCATATCCCGTTCGGTATTGGCTATTATTTGGTGCTATTCGCACGGGTCTATCCAGCGATATTCGGCTCGCTTTACGATAGTATCCTTGTTTGGATATTCCTCATTGCGACCACCTTGGGGTGGTCCGCCCTACGCAATGCCATGTTGATATGGTTCGGGCGGCGCAGCGAGAAGCCGAAGGACGTGTCGCTGCGCGGATATTGAATATCAAAGATGGATTTGGTGAGTGAGTCGCGGTCAATCTTGCTTGGATAATTGAGTCTTGTTGGCCGCAATTTTCTTTAGGGTGAAACGCGATCCGGTTGAACCACAGAGCGCCATAAAACGCGCGACTCTTGGCGCGTTTTATGGCCCAACCTGGTCGCGTTTCACATTAACGCCCGCGCACATCTTCCATGGTGATGATGCCGTCACCATCCGTGTCGAGGCGTGTAAAGCGTTTCAGGACGCGCTCCTCCATCATCGCCTGTGTGATGGGCCCGCGTTTGCCGCCTCTCGATTCACCGCGCTTCCGGTGATGCCTGACACGTTTTTCGGTCATGTCAGCGACGGATATAAACCCATCGCCATCCGTGTCGAGACGAGCAAAGCGGCGGGCGGCGCGATCCTGTGCAGCGGCCATCATATCAGCCTGAGAGATCAAGCCATCGCCATTCGTATCCATTTGGGCGATACGCTCACTCTGGCGCGCCTTACGGCCTGCATGGCGCTCGTCTTTCGTTACCTGACCATCCGAATTGGTATCCAGGCGCGCAAAACGTGCGGCGGCAAAGGTGCGGGCATCCTCGCGGCTGACGCGGCCATCGCCATCGGTATCCATCCGTTCGAACATTCGTTCGGCACGCGGACCTTTGCCGCCTCCATGCCCATGGGCAAAAGCGGCAGAGGCAACCCCGGCACACGCGGTTGCGGCGATAAATAGCTTCATTGTCGTGTTCATAACGTCTGTTCCTTCGTCTGCCCGACAGAGTGTGGAACGGGGTGCGGGTTCTTCAGGACCATACCCGTTCGATGCCTGTCCCACGCGTGGAACCATTCATTCCGTCGTAATTTTTTGCAGGTGCGAAGAAGTATTTTTGCGGAGCGCCTCCTGCGGAGCGCCTCCCGCCTGATTGCGAATGTGCCAGATCATCCTAAGTACTCACATCCCGCATTGGCTCAATTGTCTGACCCGTCAGTCGCTCATAGACCGGCACATATCGCTGCGCGACTGCTGACCAGCTACGGGTAGTACGCACGAAATCGAGGGCGGGGGCGATCATGGCTGCATTTCGGGCCTCAGCGGCCGGATCAAGGGTGTCGAGAGCGGCAGTTGCCAGCGCAGCAGGATCACCGGCCTGGAACAGGCGTCCGGTCACGCCGTCATCAACCAGTTCCTTGTGTCCGCCCACATCGGATGCGATGAAACGGCGGGTCATAGCCATGGCTTCCAGCGGTTTCAGGGGTGTAACCAGATCGGTCAGGCGCATCTTCAGGCGTGGATAAACCAGCAAATCCACGACCGAGTAATAGCGACGCACCTGTTCGGGGGGTACCCGGCCTGTGAACAAGGCTGCATCGCCCAATGGCGCAGCCTTCGCGCGCAGGGCTTCATCTTCCGGCCCACCACCAACAAAAAGCAGCTTCGCACCGGGGTGGCGCTCGCGGATGATCGGGAAGGCGTCGATCAACAGATGCAAGCCCTCATAATGGTAGAACGAGCCAAGAAAACCAATGACCGGGCCATCACCAAGGCCGAGTTCAGTAGCCAGCGCCGCATCCCTGACCGTAACGGGAGGCAGGCGATCCGGCTCGATGGCATTGGGGGCAAGATCGACATGATCAGGTGCGATACCCCGTGCAATCAGGTCTTCACGCAACCCGTTGCAGATTGTGAATACATGCCCCGCGCGGCGCACGGCGCGAGTCTCCATGGCGCGGGTCAAGCGATAGCGTAGCGACCCTTCGGTCGTCGTGCCCCGGTCAACGGCGGCATCCTCCCAGAATGCGCGAATCTCATAGACCATGGGAATGCCCATGCGTTTTGCGATGCGTTGAGCGGGAAACCCGTTGAGCACCGGCGAATGGGCATGAATGAGGGCGGGGCGCAGTTCCTCGACCGCCTCTTCCAGCCGCTTGGCCGTCGCCGCCATCTCGGCACGAAAGCCAAGACCGGGGAGAGAGCGGGCAGGGGACGGGGTGCGGTGAAAACTGAAATCAGCAACTGATTCGACCGGAGCAGCGGGCGGTCCCGCTTCTGCTCCGTGGCGCGGGGAGGTCAGGGCAACCGGGTCAATCCCCAGCCCCCGCTGCGCCCGCAGGATGCCAAGTGTGCGCGAGACATAACCGCTTTGCAGCGGCGCGGAATGGTCAAGAACGTGAAGAACGCGCATAATGAAGGCTCCCGAAGGGTGTTTGCCCCCTGTATGCCGTCTTGATGTCAAGATCGACTTAAGCAGATGCTTTCTGAACCAATCGCCAATCAGGCAATATAAGGCGATCCCGATGGTACCCGAAAAGGGGCCATCAACGAGCCAACTTAATCCAACCCGCAAGCGTGACGCAAATCCGCATAGCGGGTGAGAAAGGCATCGCGAGCCTCCAGAGGGGGAAGGGGTTTGAGGTGGATCGTGATCTTGCGGCGGAACCGGGGGCGGGGAAAATGCTTTGCCGCCTCGATTTCCTCAAAGCCTGCAAGTTGTGTCGCCTCGAACCATGCGGCGGTTAGATCGGCCCGCTTAATGGCCTTTTCTGCGTTTTGGGGCAGGGTTTCGGGCAGACCCGCGCGTCGATGGATCGCGGCCATCAACCGGGCCTCCAGCGTTTTGTAATCTCCGCCAACCACGACCTTGAACGGGCTGATGAGATCCCCGATTACGTATTCGGGGCCGTCATGCAGCAAGGCAGCCAGCCGCCATTTCGGCGCAAGGTCCGACACTGTCAGCCCCGCGATCCGCTCAACCAGCACCGAATGTTGCGCGACAGAGAATGCCCAGTCGCCCTTGGTCTGACCGTTCCATCGCGGCACACGGGAGAGGCCATGGGCCACATCCTCGATCTCCACATCCAATGGCGAGGGATCAAGCAGATCAAGCCGCCGACCACTCAGCATCCGTTGCCATGCCCGCCGGGATGACGGTGGCGCGGAACCCTCTGACATTCTTGTCCTCCGAAAGTTTTTCGTTCACTGTAGTGATGAATTTGACCTGCGCCCCAATTTCGCCGTGCAGGTATGACACACAATGTGCTTTCCGGGCAGGGGGTCGGGGGAAAATTTCGATTGTCTATCAGAAAAGGGGTCTCAGACATGCATCCATCCGGTCCGTTCCTCGCAGTTGCTTTCTGCGTGGCTCTCGCTCCGTTCGCGGCTCAGGCGCAGGAATGCCCGGCCGTGGTCTGGATGGATAATTTCGTCACGTCGTCAGGAAAAAATCTGGCGCTGCCTGAAATTGGCACGATGACCTGCGAAGACATTGTCACAAAGCTCTCGACCATCGATTCGACCCGGTATCGTGAAAATGCGCCCCGGCCGTCCAACCCCGCTGATACGCCACTTTATTGTTACGAGAAAAAGCTGGCGCAGGTGCATTACGAGAATTGCATTATCGAACAGCGTCAGTCCGAAGCGGAACCTTCGGAAACATTGCGTCAACAGGCCGAAAAGCAATAGGGTCGCCCGAACGTTTCCTTACGGACATTCGAGGCTTCCATGGGCATTTCAGCCTTTAATATCGTGACAGTGCTGATCGTCTCTGCCGTTTCGTGGGGGCTGGATCGTTTTTCGAAACTCCATATCCTCGAAACCCTTGCTTTACGGCCCGGCGATGCGGTGGAGATGATCCCCGGCATTCTCACCTTCGTAATGACGTGGAATTACGGCATCAATTTCGGGATTCTGGCTTCTGATGGTGGTCTGCTCAGGATGGCCCTGAGCATTCTGGCCGTCATTGTCAGTATTGTGCTGTTTGTCTGGGCCGCACGGCATCCAAGGGATGGGATTTTCGCGTTCGCCATTGGTCTCATCATTGGCGGGGCGTTAGGAAACGGCTATGATAGACAATTATATGGTGCCGTAGCAGATTTCCTTAATGTTACTTGCTGCGGCATCAACAATCCTTTTGCGTTCAATATAGCGGATGTGACGATATTCCTCGGTGTGGCGATCCTGCTACTGCGCCCATCCGACGAAGGAACGCCATGATGATAATGCGCAAAGATACGGGGAGACTGGCCATGACGACTTCTTTTCGGACGATAACCCTGCGGGCCACTGCGGTGGCGATGTTTACCTTACTTGCGGCGTGCCAAACGGATAAGGTCGAGATCGCCGAGGAGAATGACGTCTATTCTGACTCATTGCAGATCAGCGATTTCGCGAACATTTTGCAGACGGTCCCTGATGAATTCAGTGTCGTAACCAAGCGCCCGCTGGAATTGCCGGACAATTTTGCGGCCTTGCCGGTTCCTGAACCCGGAAAAGTGAGTACGCGCGAACCGAACCCACAGGCCGATGCCCGCGCCGCCCTTTCTTTCGAACCAGTCCCCGCAGCCACGGGCACAGGCGGACCATCGGCGGCGGAAGCCGCGATCCTGTCTTCGGCAGGGGCCGCCGATCCCGCGATCCGGGAAAAAATCGCCAACGATCAGGCGCAATATGAAGCAGAGAATGCCCAATATATCCTCGACCGGGTTTTTCCGCGTCTGCGTGAAGTGCGTGAAGGCGACACCAATATCATTAACGCAGAAGAAGAGCGTTTGCGCTTGCTGGAGGAAGGCATAACCCCGCGTGCCACAAGAAGCGGGGCCACGCCGCCAATCCCAGGAAGTGCAGCGGCCCTGCCGCAACCCCCGACCCCGGTTCCAGCCCCCGCAACGACCACGGCGGTTGTTCCTGCGACGCCTGTCAATCCTGGCACTGGCCCGGTTCTGGTGGCCCCTGAGCCACGCGCCGTGCCAACCTTGGGCGTTCTTACGCCCGAACCCACCACTATTACCCAGCCCTCGTTGATCTACCTGCCGGAGTGATCCGGGCGGCTTTTTTCTGTCAGGGCGGTTTGCCATTCCGCCCTGACATCCGCGTCATCATCTTCACAGGCGAGCGCTTCAAACTGCCCGGTTGGAAGAAGACGCGATAACGCCCAGATGGCGGCCCCCCGAACCAATGGTTCCGCATCGTTCAGCAGCGCAGTGATGGGCGGAATCAGCGCCTCCTCCCCTGAATTTCCGACGGCGATCAGCACATTACGTATGAACCGGGCGCGCCCGATACGTTTGATCGGCGATGCGGTAAACAGGGTGCGAAAGGCCGCATCATCCAATACCAGCAGATCTGTGAGAGCCGGGGCGCGCAGGGCATCGCGGGCATGATACGCGGTATCCTGTGCTTCACGGGCGAACTTGTTCCACGGGCAAATCGCGAGACAATCATCGCAACCATAGATGCGATTGCCCATAGCGGCACGAAACTCATGGGGAATCGGCCCCTTATGTTCGATGGTCAGATACGAGATGCAGCGACGGGCATCGAGGCGATAAGGCGCAGGAAAAGCCACCGTCGGGCAAATATCGAGACAGGCCCGGCATGAACCACAGCGGTCGGAATGGGGCGTGTCCTTCGGCAGATCAAGTGTCGTGAAGATCGCACCGAGGAAGGCCCACGATCCAACATCGCGGCTGACCAGATTGGTATGCTTGCCTTGCCAGCCAAGCCCCGCGAGGGCCGCAAGGGGTTTTTCCATTACCGGGGCGGTATCGACGAAAACCTTCACGTCTTCGCCCGTTTCCTCAACGATCCACCGGGCGAGGCGTTTAAGGCGCTTTTTGATCCGGTCGTGGTAATCACGGTTTCGGGCATAGACGCTGATGGTCGCACGGTCGGGCTGTGCAAGTGTGGCGAGCGGGTCGCCATCGGGGCCGTAATTCTCGACCAACATGATGACTGACCGCGCCTCCGGCCATAATGCGCTGGCATCGGAGCGCCAATGGACGCGTTCGGCCATCCAGCCCATCCCGCCGTGGTATCCTTCGGCCACCCAGTTCCGCAACCGATCTCCGGCAGGCCGCATCGCGGCGGGGGCAGCGATGCCAAGGGCGGCAAAGCCTTCCTCGCGGGCGCGGGTTTCAAGGGCTTGCGCGACCTTCATCCCGTCACAGAACGAAGACGAACAGAAGGTGACAAAAGACAGTCAAGGCAAAGCATATTGTCAACAAAAGCACCATATGAGCGCTGGTGACATACAGATACCGCCTCTTCAGATAGGCTTCGTAATAGGCTTCGAGCCTTGTTCTTCTGCCACTCAATTTGTGAGGCGCGTGGGTGTAGTAGGGAAGATTCAGGATCAGCAGGATCGTTGCGATACAATATCCAAGCATTTCCATAAGAATGAATGCCTGTGTGATCTTCTGGCCGGAAAAGACGATCAGCAAGACGCCAGTTGCCGCGATCATTGCGGATACGTGGGTCAGCAGGCTGGCGATATTGGAATCCAGCGTAGACAGGTTTGCTTTCAGATAGCCGACCGATGATGCTTCATTCCGTTGTTCAAAATATTGTTCCAGACCGGGTGGATCATGCTTCCGGGCCTTTTCGAGCGCCCAATCCTCGAATGCCCTGTAGAACTGTTCAACCGTGAACATGACTAGAAATCCACATTCGCATAATGATCCGCCGCCGGAATGCTGGGCACATGGTCGGACAGCAGGGTGCGAAAGGCAGGGCGGGATTTGATGCGGGCATACCACGCCTTCGCCCCCGGATAGGCGCTCCAATCCACCTCACCGATATAATCGAGGCAGCTTATATGCCCGGCGGCGGCAAAATCGGCCAATGTCAACGATTCCCCAGCCAGCCAGTTCCGTCGGTCGGCAAGCTGCGCCACATATTCGAGATGAACGCGCAAATTGGCTGCGCCGATACGGATATATTCACTGTCCGGCCCGCCATCCCGGCGCATCCGTCGCATAACTTTTTCGTCCAGCAGCGTTTCAGTGACTTCCGAGCGAAATCGCCCATCGAACCACGCCACCAGCCGCCGCGCTTCTGCCCGTGCATCAAGACGCTGGGGCAGCAGGGGATGCTGTGGATAGGCCTCCTCCAGATATTCGCAAATCGCCATGGAATCGACTACGATCGTGCCATCCGGCTCGACCAGCACAGGGGTTTCCCCTGCCGGGTTGAGCTTGACCAATTCACGGGGCCGCTCCCACGGCTGTGTCTCGATCAGATCAACACCAAGCCCCTTTTCAGCCAACGCAAGGCGTACCTTGCGGCAATAGGGCGAGAGCGAGAAGGCGTGGAGCCTGCGGGTCACGGGCGACCTCCGGTAAGGCGGGTAAGCGAACAGGGATAGCGGGGGGCGAGGATGATTTCCAGTCCATGATTGTGCGTCGGGTTTTCTTCGGTGAAGGTGGGACCAAACAAGTCAGCCAAACAGGGGAAAATACGATGCGATCAAGTGATGGGGCGACCCGTGATCTGGTGACAACAATGCCGGGGGCGGGCTGGGATTACGGGCTGACACGCCATCCGTATCACGCCATCGAAGCGCCAATGGGGCCGCATTATTGCGTCTATAACCGGCGGCTGATGGCATGTTGCTTTGACGATCATTCGACCGAAGACGGATATTGGCGGCTGAGGCGTCAGGCGGCAGTGCTCAATACCGGGGAATGGCCGTTGCAGTTTGAGGGGCCGGATGCGGAGGCGTTGCTCAACAAGCTGTTCACGAAAGACATCACCAAAGTGAAAGTCGGACGATGCGGGTATGGTCTGGCCTGCTACGAAAACGGCGGGATGATTACCGATGGTATCCTGCTGCGTCTTGCGACAGACAAATTCTGGTACGCGCAGGCCGATGGGGATTTCTACTCCTGGGCGCGGGCGCATTCTGCCGGAATGAATGTGACGATTTCTGACCCGGATATATTTGTGTCGCAGGTTCAGGGGCCGAATGCGCTGAAGATACTGGAAGCGGCATGTGACAATGGAATGCCGGAACCCTTCGGATACTTCGCCATAGCGCGGGTATCCTTCGGGGGGCAGGAAGTTGTGATTACGCGCACCGGCTATACGAATGAGCTGGGCTGGGAATTCTATACCGAACCACACCACGATGCACAGGCACTGTGGGCGCATATCGAAGCGGCAGGCAAGCCACATGGCATCCGTATCTTTGGATTGGACGCCATGAATATCCGGCGGATCGAAGCGGGTATTCTGAATGCAGGGGCGGATTTCAACATGAACACAACACCCTGGGCCGTGGGCCTTGGGCAGTTCGTGGATGAGGACAAGGCTGATTTCCTGGGCAAGGCTGCATTGGCTACCGCTCCGAAGGAATGCCGCTCCCACGGTATCGCCTGCGAAGGGGGTGAACCGCTGATCGCGGCCCCTGTAGAGGTGAACGGAGTGCGCACAGGAACTGTGACGGCAGGGGCGACCTCGCCGTTCCTTGGCCATGGCATCGGGATCGCATTAATGGATACGCCGGATGATGGCCCCGGCACAGCAATCTCGGTCGGCTGCAAGGATGGCTCAATGCAGCCCGCAAAGCTGGTTGAAATGCCGTTCTACGACAAGGAATGCGCCATTCCGCGCGGAAAGTTGGTCGATATTCCCTGAACGGTCCCCTGTGGTTATTCCAGCAGGATCAGCAGGATTGCACAAACGATAAGTGCCACGCCGATCAATTCCGTCGGCGTGGTTTTTTCGCGGAAAACGAAGAAACCGGCGGCAAAAGTGAACAGTAATTCCACCTGCCCCAATGCACGCACATACGCGGCGTTTTGCAGGGTGAAGGCCATGAACCAACAGGCCGAACACGCCATACCGACCAGTCCCACCGGGGCCGCGCGCCGCCATTCTGCAAAGACACGGCCCAGCTCTGCCCGATCAAAAGCCAGAAACCATGCGCCCATCGCAAGGGTCTGGATCGTCAGGGCGACGAAGAGGGTCAGTGCGGCGGACATGATGAAATCAGAACTGTCGAGAGCCAGCGCCGCACCCCGAAAACACACCACGGATGTACCAAGCAGGGCCGCGCTCAAAAGCCCGACAAGCGTGGCTTTCTCGGTCAGGCCATGCAGCAGGGCGCGAAAACTGATGGCTGCCCCGGTCATGGCAAGAACCATCGTGCCGAGCGCCCCGATCCCGATGGCCAGCGCAGCGAGCGGGCCAACAGTGTCGCCCAAAAGGATGCCACCGATCACCGCAATCAACACGACTTCCAACTTCGAAAAGGTGGTTCCAACCGTAAAACTGCGGAACGAAAACATCCACAGCAAGACCACGGTAAACAGGATCTGCGCGATACCGCCCAACGCGCAATAGATGATAAAGGCAGTATTTGCCTGTGGCATGGGAAAGCCGCCAACGGCCTTCAACCCCCACAGATAGAGCGCGGCCAGCGGCAAGGCATAAACAAAGCGCGCATAAGCCGCCCCGGTCGTCGAAAGGCGGCCCTTGATCGCCTTTTGCAAGACCGAGCGCAGGTTCTGAAGGAACGCGGCGACGATGGTGATGGGTATCCAGAGCGACATGGACCCGCCCTTTCATCTATCTGCGCTGTGTTCAAGCCCGGTGATTGCGACCGTATTGATAAGGCAAATTGCTATAGGCCGTGACAGGGCGGGCGAAAGCGGTCAATCTGCATTCATGCGCGCGCTTTTGTTTCTGTTGGCCTTGCTCGCTCCCGCCACTGCGCGGGCAGGGGAGTGCGCACTCGCGTTGGTATTGGCCACCGATACGTCATCTTCCATCAATGCCGAAGAATACGCCGCACAAATGCAGGGGTTGGCCGATGCGTTCCGCGCTGATGTGCTGCGAGAGGCATTGCTGGGCACGGATGGCGTCCACATCGAAGCGACGGTCGTGCATTGGAGCGGGTACAGACACCAGGAACAGGTCGTTCCATGGACAGCATTGACCAGGTTGGAGATCATCGACCAGTTTGCCAATCAAATCGAGGCCGTGCCACGAGCCCTGGACGATCAGGCAACCTCACTGGGCAAAGGGCTGGAATTCTCGGCGCGGATTCTGCGCGGGCGGGCTTGCGACCGACAGATCATCGACCTGACCGGAGACGGGGTGAACAATGTCGGGATTGGACCGCATTATTTTGCCGAACGGGGTGATTTCGACGGGATCACAATCAACGGCCTCGTCATCAAGGGCGCGATGCCTGACCCGGAACCCTATTTCCACGAGCATGTTGCACGGGGACCGGGGGCTTTCGTGATGGTGGCGGGCAGTTACAAGGAATATGCCGAAGCGATTCTTGAAAAGCTGCTCCGCGAAATCTCACCAAGATATACGATGAAGTGAGACAGAAACCCCGCCCCGCATATTTTGCCAGTGGAGTAATCACTGGTTTTCGTCATGCCCACATATGCGGGCATGACGGATCACAAACTCACAGAAGCGAGTCGATTACCTGTGACAGCGAGTTGAAATCGCTGCGCCCGTCATACCGTTGGCCATTGATGACCAGAGATGGCGTGCTGTTGACTCCAAAGACCGCTGCTCCGGCTTTTCGCCGTTCATTGACGCTCTGGAACAACTCTCCGTCTTTCAGGCAGGCATCAATGCGCTGCGGGTCAAGGCCGCGTTGTCTGCCAACGGTTTCGACCTGATTCAGCCAGTCATTGCCGAATGCCCAGCTATCCTGGGTGGACAGGTAGTGATGCACGAAAGACAGATATGACTGCGCCCCACCACAGCGGGCAATGATTGTCGCGGCAAAAGCCGATTCGTTTAGCGGGAAGTCACGCATGATAAAGCGAACCTTGCCTGTATCGATATATTGCGACTTGAGTGCCGGATAGGTTCCGGTGTGGAATCGCGCGCAATGCGGACAACTCAGCGAAGCATATTCGATGATCGTGACGGGGGCCGTAGCGGACCCCTCTGCCACGTCGCCGGTAAATCCGCCGCTCGTTGTCACAGCCCCGGCATAAACCCCGGTCGGGGCAAGCGCTGCTGCGCCCTGATCGACAGGGGCAACGTATTGCGCATTCACAATACCGCCGGTTTCAGTTGCTCCTGCACCCCCGACTCCAATGGCGGTTCCAAGGGCAATGGCGATACCGGCAATGATACGTTTACTCATGGCGTGTGATCCTCATTACTGTTGTAGCAGATATAATCGCCCCTCAAAGCTTACTGTCGATGAAATCGGCCAGCGCCTTGGCGCTCATATTGCCTTCGTATTTTTTGCCATTGACCAGAACTGTCGGGGTCGCACTGACCTTGAAGGTCTCGCTGCCCGCGCGATAACGGTCGATCACGCTTTGGCCCAATGCCTTGTCCTGAAGGCATTCGTTGATCTTGTCAGTGCTCAGACCGCCGAATTTGGCCATCTTCTGTAGCTCACCCATCCAGTCTTCGGCGCGGGTCCAGCGGTCCTGCTGCGACAAAAACAGATCGACGAAGGCTATATAGCGATCCTCGCCGCCGCAGCGTGCGATGATTGACGCAGCAATGGCCGGATTGTTCAGCGGAAAGTCCCGGTAGATGAATTTGACCTTGCCGGTATCAATGTGACTTTTCTTGAGCGGTTTGTAGATACGCTCATGGAAGGACGCGCAATGAGGACAGGTCAGCGAGGCATATTCGATAATCGTCACTGTTGCATCTGCCGATCCTTCGAGCACATCGCCCGTAAAGCCGCCTGATTCCGTGACCATACCTGCGTAAATACCCAACGGTGCAAGATCGGCAGATGTGACAGCACCACCTGCGCCGCCATCAACCATTGCAGCGCGCGTGGTCGGCGCGTCATCGTCTGACGACAACATTGACATCGCGCCCCAGCCTGCAATCGCAGCGATTGCGACGATGACGCCGCCGGTGAGAAGTCCCTTGTTCATGCTTTTCCTCGTTCTTTCTTGCCGGTCGCCGTATCAGGGCGTCGTGTGGCGATGTTTCTTCCCAGGCGTTCAAGCGCGCCGCGTAAACCTTCATCGGCAACTGGTTCAACCATGCTGCGGATGCGTATTATCTCTTCCGGGCGGGGATGTGGCATATCCCGACCTTTCTTTCGTTCCTCAAAGGCTTCCGGCCCCAGTTGAACCAGCCGGATACGCGAAATCGCGCGATAGCCGTAATGGGCGTTCACCCGCTCGACAATCTGGGGTGTCAGGTGCTGTACTTCCAGTGCCATGGCACCAAGCGTGCCGACCGTCAGTGTGCCGCCTATCCCGTCACGCCCCGCATACCCAAGCTTGACGGGGCGGCAAAGCCCCGCAATCCGCTCACCCACCACATCGTCCCACTCAACAAGGATACGCGGTTCCGAAAAACCCCGCTTTGTCAGGGCAGGACGGATCAATCCTTTCGCCGCAGTGGCCGCCCGCACGAAATTCTTGCGGCCGTAGCGCTTTTTCTGGAAACGGGTGGCCATGCGTAGGCTGGTATCCTTTTCAGGGTTGAATCACTTACACTATGCGTCGAAAGGATAAACCAATGCCAAGGGATTCAATGCCATGATGACGTGGTTGTGACACTTTCCATCGCAAGCGCAATTCTGGGTTGGTATGATAATAACGCCCGAAATCTGCCATGGCGCGTCGGTCCGGCGGCGCGCAAGGCGGGTGTGCGTCCCGATCCCTATCGCGTCTGGTTATCGGAAATCATGTTGCAACAGACTACTGTGTCCACGGTGTCTGCTTATTTCGAACGGTTCACGGCGCGCTGGCCGAATGTTGAATCGCTGGCCTCTGCCCCGCGCGATGACGTGCTCGCGGAATGGGCGGGACTGGGTTACTACGCCCGCGCCCGGAACCTGCACGCCTGTGCTCAGGTTATCATGGCTGACCATGGTGGTTCGTTCCCCCGCACAGAGGCCGGGTTGCGCACTTTGCCGGGTGTTGGCCTCTATACGGCGGCGGCCATCGCTTCCATTGCCTTTGACGAGGCTGCCACGGTGGTGGATGGCAATATCGAACGGGTTATGGCCCGCCTTCATGCTGTCGAAGACCCGCTTCCGGGGGCAAAAAAACGTCTTTACGCCTTTGCTGCCGCTGACACGCCGCAAAAACGCCCTGGCGATTACGCGCAGGCTCTCATGGATATTGGTGCAACAATCTGCACCCCCCGAAATCCCTGCTGTGATCAATGCCCGGTTGCCAGCGCCTGCACAGCCCGCACAGACGGAATCGCCGCTACCTTGCCCCGCAAGACCCCGAAAAAGGCAAAGCCCACGCGCTATGGCATCTGCTATCTGGCCTATCGCGAGGACGACGCAATCCTCCTCACAACCCGCCCTGATGATGGGTTGCTTGGCGGCATGGCCGAACTCCCTGGTACCGACTGGTCCGGTGAAGCCCCTGACCCTGCCCCACCCGTTGACGGGGTCTGGCGCAGGATGGGGGATGTGCAACACACCTTCACCCATTTCCACTTGCTTCTGACTGTCATGCGTGCAGACATGCAACTGGATGTACGCGCGGAAAAGGGCCAGTGGATTCCTGTATCAGCTCTGGAAAATACGGCCCTGCCCACGGTCATGCGAAAAGCCATTGTTTGTGGTCTGGGACCAGAGCGGTTACTGTAAAATTGGCGTATGCGCCGCATATGCGCTTGGAATCGCCGCAAACGTCTGATTAGAGTTACGGCCAGCGCGGTGGCACAAAACACACCGCGAATACAAAATATGAAAACCCCAACAGGAGGAAACTACTTTGATGGGTACTTTCACGAAATTTGGACTTTCGCTCGCGGCTTTCAGCGCACTCATGGCGGCGACGCCCGCCGTTGCCGAAGACTGCGAAACGATCACACTCGGTGCGGCGATCTCGCTGACCGGCAAATACGCCACCAACGGCGTTCACGCCAAGAACGGCTATGAATACGCTTTCCAGAAGATCAAGGATGCCGGTGGCGTCAAGATCGCGGACAAGTGCTATAACTTCTCGACCATCTATTATGATGATGAATCCAAGGGCGACCGTGGCGCTACACTGGCCGAGCGTCTCATCAACCAGGATGGCGTTCAGTACATGCTTGGGCCGTATTCTTCGGGTCTGACCAAGGCCATCGCGCCCGTGACCGAACAGTACAAGATCCCCATGGTCGAGGCCGAGGGCGCATCGCGCTCGCTGTTCAACAAGGGTTACAAGTACCTCTTTGCGGTGCTGTCCACCTCTGAACAATATCTCGCCTCTGCTATCACGCTTGCTGCTGAAATGGCCGAGAAAGAAGGTAAAGACCCAAAAGACATCAAGGTTGCCATCGCGGTTGAAAACGATCCCTTCTCGCTCGACATCCGTGCCGGTGTGCAGGAAGATGCCGGAAAATACGGCATGAAAGTCGTTCTCGACGAAAAACTGCCGCGTGACCTGTCTGACATGAGCGCGATCCTGACCAAGGTGAAACTGCTCAAACCAGACGTTCTTGTCGTCTCCGGTCACTCCAAAGGCGCGGCAACTGCCGTTCGCCAGATCGGTGAACAGCGGATCGACGTTCCCATGATCGCCATTACGCATTGCGAAGCGGCAGACGTGGTTGGAAACTTCGGTAAGGCCGCGAATGACGTTCTCTGCTCGACGCAGTGGGCTGAAACGCTGTCCTACGAAGATGAGCTGTTTGGCACTGCTGCCGAATACGAAGAAGGTTTCAAGGAAGCCTTCCCTGAATACACAAACAAGACCGTGCCTTATCAGGTCGCACAGGCGTCCGCCGCCGTTTATGTCTTCAAGGACGCATTCGAACGTGCAGGTTCGCTCGACAAGGACAAGGTTCGCGACGCTATCGCAGCAACCGACCTTTCCACCTTCTATGGCGATATCAAGTTCTCGGAAGCAGGTAACAACATCGCAAAGCCGATGGTGCTCCGCCAGATTCAGGACGGCAAGTACAACGTGGTCGCTCCGTCTGACTTTGCGTCGCACAAGCTGAACTGGCCGCGCAAGCCTCAGTAAGGTAAGCTACAGAGCAACCGCAGCCCCGGCTCGTAAAGTCGGGGCTGCATCCTTGCATCCCCTCCCGCGAAAGCCCCCCATGGACCAGATTATTTCCAATATCGGGTTGCTCTTCGAGTTCCCTGTCGTGAACCTAAAGATTCTGCTCGATGGAGTAATGATCGGTGCGCTCTTTGCGCTTGCCGCCTACGGCCTCGCACTGGTCTGGGGCGTGATGAACGTGAAAAACCTCGCACAGGGCGATTTCGTTATTGCGGGCGGTTACGTCGCCTGGACACTCGATCAGAATGGTATCCACCCATTCGTTGGCATCCCCGTCGCTTTCATCGTGATGTGGGCAATTGGCTGGATCACCTACCGACTGGTCATCAAGCGGGTTATCGAGCGCGATCTGTTTACCTCGCTGCTCGCCACTTTTGGCCTTGCGATCATGTTCGCGCAGATACTCAACCTGATGTTCGGGTCTGATACCCAGAGCATTCAGCTCGACATGCCGACCCTTTATTTTGCCGACGGCTTTATCGACGTGCCAATGTCCAAGCTCGTTGGCGTGATTACGGCCCTCAGCCTCGCCTTTGGCGTTATCCTCTTTATGAAACGCTCACGCATGGGACAGGCGATTCGCGCCACGGCGCAGGATGCTCGCGCCGCCCGCGTGTTGGGGATCGATACCGACAAGGTCTACGCTTTCACCTTCTCGTTGAATTCCGCTATCTGTGGCGCGGCGGGGGCGATCATCGTCATGGCCTGGGTTATCCAGCCCTTTTACGGCATCACCTATTCGATCCGCGCCTTCGTCATCGTAACGGCAGCGGGCCTTGGCAATCTGCCGGGCGTCATTGCAGCAGGTCTTGGGATTGGCGCGCTGGAGCAATATGGCGCGCATAT
>CALFFK010000103.1 GCA_937957975.1 uncultured Neomegalonema sp. | reverse complement strand
GATGATCGCTGGAAGGTCCATGGATCGTTTGAATCCGGGCAGTTCGATGATGATCTGGGGGGGGATTTTGATCGCACGGCCCTGTCTGCAGGGATTGATTATTCCCAGGTCGGTATGCGCTTTGGCTTGCGGGGCGAGGCGCGACTGGAAGACAGCGAGGAAGGCAACCGGCAGGATCGCGATACCTATCTTCTCAGCGCCAATGCCGGGGCCGATTACAATGTCAACTGGCGTGGGATCGTGCATTTTGACGCGGTGATCAGCGACTCCGATGAAAGCGCCGTGCTTGACGGTGATTACATCGAGGGCAGCGTGGGCCTTGCCTATCGCCCCGTGGAGAATGACCGCTTCAATGGTCTGGCGCGCTATACCTTCCTCTATGACCTGCCCGGACCAGAGCAGGAAAACGCCGCCGGGGAAACCCTTGGACCCAAACAGCGCAGCCATATCATCTCGCTGGATGGAACCTACGATATCAACGAGATTCTGTCAGTCGGGGCCAAATACGGCTACCGCTTTGGCGAGATCTCTGAATCGCGAACCGGCGACGACTTCACCGACAGCAGCGCCCATCTGGGCGTGCTGCGCTTTGACCTGCATGTCGTGAAGAACTGGGATGCCGTGCTTGAAGGCCGCGTCCTCTATCTGCCCGAAGCGCAAAGCACCCGCTATGGCGCGTTTGCCGCCCTCTATCGCCACTTCGGCGATAACTTCAAACTCGGCCTCGGGTATAACTTTGCCGACTTCTCCGATGACCTCACTGATCTGACCTTTGACGATCAGGGTGTCTTCATCAACGCAATCGGCAAGTTCTGAACCCCGCACCCGGCTCCGGGTGGTTTAGAGTATTCGGCGATCAGGATGGGTCAGGAATTGCGCCAGGAGCCGCGCATTTCCTGACACTCTTTGGTTCAACCTGATCACCGATTACTCCATGCAAAAAAAAGCACCCACCGGAGCCGGGGACGCAACAGGGTTAACTGACGATTAATCCAAATCGGTTTGCATGGCATTGTCCCCCCATGACAGGAAATGCCGATATGACAAAACTGATGATCGCCGGAGCATTGCTGGCCGGAACACTCGCTGGCTGTGCCGCAAGCACACCCGCAGATAACCAGTTCACCGATGTGGCATGCAGCAAGGCCGAAATCTCGCCCGAACGCAGCCTCTATGTCTGTCGCGGTGGACCCGTCAGCCTCGGCGCATTCCGGCGCGCCCTCATCCGAAAAGCAGACCCGACCCTCGACCCCAAGGAAGTCGCCCTGACTTTCGGTATCCCGCCATCCGAAATCAGCGGAGTCGTCGCAGCATCATCAACAAACACAAATATCGAAAAACCCGACATCATCACAGTCAACCGAAGAACTTTCGCAAGCTACCAAAGAGACGCAGCCACAATCTTCGTCGAACAAAAATAAATCGTAGCACTCCCCCAAAAGGGAAAGCCGATACATCAATCCAGAACGGCATCGCATCATGCGATGCCGTTTTGTGGTTTTGGGGCAAGGCCGAATACCCTATGGCGCGATGATCCGCTTATAGGTCAGTTTTGCAAACAGCACTGCGAGCAGGATGCGCGCGACATGGTGAATGGAGACGTAGAGAACGCTGATTTCGAGTGAAATCGCGATCAACGACATCTCAACCACACCACCGGGCGCAAAAGCGAGAACGACGGCTTCGACCCCCTCCCCCACGATCCCGGTCAGGATGATGCCGAACAGCGCCGCGAGGATGAGGGCCATCCCGACGCTGAGAGATGTCAACAGGATGCCCAGACGGATCTCGCGGCGGGTGAGGCCCGCGAAGCGGATACCAAGGGTCAGGCCGACAACGAGTTGCGTCACCGAAATCATCCATGGGGGAGGCACAGCGTCGGTTAACCCCGCGAGATGTGCGGCTCCGCTGACAAGAATTGGGCCGGTAATGAGGGCGGCGGGCAGGCCGATGCGTTGTCCCGCCAATAATCCGATGATGCCGCAAACCGTGAGGGTGAAGGCGTTTCGCAGGTCAAAAACGCCCTGCGCCTCGATCTGTGCACCTGATGCGCTGCCCACAGCGCCGCCCTCCAGCAGCATAAACACGGTCGGCACTGTCAGAATACACACGATAAGGCGCAGGAACTGAAGCAGGTTGAGCATCCGGGCGTCCGCGCCGTTGGCCTCGCCCATTGCGATGGCTTCGATCAGGCCGCCAGGCATGGCGGCAAACCATGCGGTCGGCGCGTCGAGCTTTCCGAAGCGGCGGAACAGTGTGTATCCGGCGACATGGGCAATGGGGATAAAGAAGACCAGCGCGGCGATGCTGGGCCACCAGCGTGGGATGTCGTGGATCAGATCGGGCGTCACTGCGCCGCCAATGGCGACACCGATGATGGGGACAAAGAAGAAGCGGGCCTTTACCGGGAACTGCACCGGCTCGCCCGCGATCTCAACTTTGGCAAGGGCCGCAAGCGCAACGGCGACAACAGCGCCGAACAGCCATGGCAAAGGCGTGCCGATCCAGCGGGCCAGTAACGCTCCACCCGTGCCGATAAAGACGGTCGCGATAAGGGCGATGGGGTCGTAATCCTTGCCGAGCAAGTGGATGGGACGGGGATGGTTCACCGGAGAGCAGCAGCATTCGCATGGTCGATGATGATGCGACTGAGGCGCAAGAGAACGGCCTCCATATCGAGATACCCCGGCGTCTTCACGAGGGTCGTTTCATCCATGAAAAGTCTGCGGTTGATCTCAAGTTGTATGGAATGGCGACCCACTGTCGGAGCGGCATAGCGGCGGACGAGTTCGACGCCCTTATAGGGATCGTTGATTGTGACATGGAACCCTTCGCTGCGCAGGTGATCGGCAATCAGGGCGGTCAGGGCCGGTTCGCAGGTTGTGCCATCACGGTCGCCAATGATGAAGTCGGGGCGGGGGACGGGGCCATCCTCGCTGTTCGCGTCGCCCATGGCGGGCATGGAATGACAGTCGATATGATAGCTGACACCATGGCGCGCGTGGTTTTGTTCGATAAGGGCGGCGAGAGCGTCGTGATAGGGTCGCCAATATGCCTCGATACGGTGGCGCACCTGCCGGATGGTCAACAGACGGTCATACATCTCGCCCTCGTCCCGCATTCGCCGCCAGATCAGGCCCGCGCCCCGGTCGAGCGTTTTGGACGAGGGGTTAACCGGGGCATCCCAATCGCCGTCGATCATGGTTACGTCGAGATCGGTGTCGCTGCGGTTGGGGTCGATATAGCTGCGCGGGAACAGGGCGTGAAGAAGGGGTGCGCCCAAAGTAGTCACAGGGGCGAAAAGCTCTTCGATATGGGCGTCTTCGGCCTGTCGGATCACCATGGGATCAAGGATGTGGTCGAAATCCTTCGGGTAGATCGAGCCGGAATGGGGGCTGTCAAACACGACCGGAACCGGATCACCCGTTGGGGGAATAATGCGAAAGGCGGGGTTCAATCGTTGAGGTGACATGCCGACAGCCTCCCCGGTGCAACCTCTCGCAAAACCGGGCGTTCGGCGCTGCATCTTGCGTGGGCATGGGGGCAGCGGGGATGGAAATGGCAACCGGGGGGCGGATCAAGGGGGGATGGGATTTCCCCTTTGACGGGCTGAAAATTACGATTGCGTTGATCAAGACGGGGAGCCTCGTTCAGCAAGGCCACGGTATAGGGATGGTTGGGCGCATCGAAGATGTCAGCAATGGGGGCGCTTTCGACCACACGGCCCAGATACATGATGACGACGCGATCAGAGATATGCTCGACCACGCTGAGATCATGGCTGATGAACAGGTAGGTGAGGTCGAGTTCTTCGCGCAAATCCACGAACAGGTTGATGATCTGCGCCTGAATTGAAACATCAAGGGCGGCGATGGCTTCATCGCAAACGAGGAAGCGGGGTTTCACGGCCAGCGCGCGGGCGATGCCGATACGCTGACGCTGGCCACCGGAGAACTGGTGCGGATAGCGGCGCTTGAGGCTGGGATCAAGGCCGGTGCGGCGCATGATGTCATCAACGTAATCGGACAGTTCCGCGCGGCTGACAATGCCGTGGAACAATGGCGCTTCGCCAATGATTTGATCCACGCGCATACGGGGGTTGAGGCTGGCGAAGGGGTCTTGAAAAATCATCTGGATTTCAAGCGCAGCTTTGCGGGCCGCCTTCGCGTCCATGGCGGCAATATCAACGCCATTGAAGACGATGGAGCCTTCGGTCGGGGGCAGGATACCAGCAACCATGCGCCCAAGCGTAGACTTGCCACACCCGGATTCGCCAACGAGGCCGACGACTTCGCCGGGCATGATTTGCAGATCGACACCATCGACAGCGTGGACGGTTTCGTCGGAGACATTCGCGCCAAGGCGCTGCGCGAGTTTGGCGGCGAAATCGAGGGTCCTGGAGAACCGTTTGGTGGCGTTGCGGGTTTCAAGGATGGGGGTGGTCATAGCTTGCCCCCCTGCCCATGCGGGTGGAAGCAACGGACGGCCTGTGCAGGGCGCGGTTCGGTAATGAGTGGTTCGGCATCACATTCGGAACTACGACGGGGGCATCGTTCCCCGAAAGCACAGCCCTTGGGCAGGTTCATCACGTTCGGCGGCATTCCCGGTATCTGGGTCAGACGCTCCCCCCGGCGATTGGAGGTGGGGACGGAGCCAAGCAAACCAACGGTATAGGGGTGCAGGGCCGTGTCGATCACGGCGTCAATATCGCCCGTCTCCACGATGCGACCCGCATACATGACGGCGATACGATCCGCGATTCCGGCCACCACGGCGAGGTCATGGGTGATCCAGACGAGAGCTGTGCCGGTACGCTTGCACAGGGATTGTGCCTCATGGATGATCTGGGACTGGATCGTCACATCGAGAGCGGTGGTCGGTTCGTCAGCGATGATGAGGTCCGGCTCGTTGAGGAAAGCGATGGCGATAGCGACGCGCTGGCGCATTCCGCCCGATAGCTGATGCGGATAGGCGCGCAGCCGTTCCTCCGGCGCGGGGATGCCAACCATGCCCAGCGCATCGCGGCAGCGCGCAAGGGCGTCACGTTTGCTGATTTTCTCATGTGCGCGGATCGCCTCGACCATCTGGGTATCAACCCGCAGGACCGGATTGAGGGTCATCATGGGATCCTGAAAGATCATCGCGATGCGATTGCCCCGCACAGTACGCATGGCGTCTTCGGATGCCCCAACAAGTTCCTCGCCCTTGAGCCTGATCGAGCCGGAAACGATGCGACCCGGATCGTCGATCAGGCCCATGATGGAAAAGCCGGTGATGGATTTGCCGGAACCGGATTCGCCCACGAGACCCAGGATTTCGCCGGGTGCGATCTGGAAATCCACACCGTCCACGGCCTTGACCACGCCAGCACGGGTAAAGAAATGGGTGTGGAGGTTGGAGACTGTGAGAGTCATTGTCCGTCACCCTGTGCACGCTGCTCCTCCCCTCTCGTGGGGGGAGGGGGTGGCTGCAACTGTTTGTGGGCACTCATTTCGAAAGCCTCGGATTCAATACGTCGCGCAGACGGTCCCCGACGAGGTTGATCGAAACGATGGTGAAGAGGAGCGCGAGGCCGGGGAAGACGGAAATCCAGTAGCGGCCCGACAGCATGTATTCATAACCATTGGCGATGAGGACGCCCAGCGATGGCTCGGTCTGGGGCAAGCCAACACCGAGGAAAGACAGGGTTGCCTCCAGCGCGATGGCATGGGCGGTCTGGACCGTGCCAACAACGATGAGGGGAGCAAGGCAATTGGGCATGATATGGCGCATGACGATGCGGCCATGACTGAGACCCAGACACGTTGCCGCCTCGATATATTCCTTGCGCCGCTCTACCAGCGCCGAACCACGAACGGTACGGGCGTAATAGGCCCATTGCACAAGAACGAGAGCAATGATGATCTTGTCGATGCCCTTGCCGAGAATGGCCACAAGAATCAGCGCAGTCAGGGCGGCGGGGAAAGAAAGCTGAAGGTCCACCAATCGCATGATGAACGTCTCGACACGGCCCCCGATATAAGCCGCAAAGAGGCCGATGAGTGACCCGATGACGAGGGCGATGCCGCCGGAAGCCACGCCGACCGCCAGCGAAATACGCAAGCCGTAGAGGATCGCAGAATAGAGGTCACGCCCTGCCCCGTCAGAGCCAAGCCACATGGTATAGCCATCGAACGATTCTTCCCCCGGCGGCAAACGCCCATCCATGACGCTGACCTGTGCGAGGTCGTAGGGGTTTTGAGGGGTGATCCACGGAGCGGCAAGGGCCAGCAGGATGATGGTCAGGAGCGTAAACAGCGCAACCCGCGCAATCCAGCTTTCAAAGAATTCCGAAGCGAAGCGCCGCCATGGAGCCTGAATTTTCGGAATCGGGACCATGGGGGAAGCGGCGTCAGTGTGTTCGATGGTCATGCACCCTGCTCCCCCAGCCGAACGCGCGGGTCGAGTAGCGAATAGAGGATGTCCACCACCAGATTGATGACGACAAACAATATGACGATAATCATCAGATACGCGACAACGATGGGCCGGTCGAGTTGCAGGATCGCCTCAATCAAAAGCTTGCCCATACCCGGCCATGCGAAAATAGTCTCGGTGACGACGGAAAAGGCGATGAGACTGCCAAATTCCAGCCCAAGAACGGTGACGACCGGAATCATAATATTCTTCATCAAATGGACGAAGACGATGCGCCCTGTTGAAAGACCCTTGGCGCGGGCAAACTTGATGTAATCCTGCTGGATCGCCTCGCGGGCGCCAGCGCGGGTGAGGCGGATGACAAGGCTGATCTTGAGAAGAGCGAGGTTTAAGGCAGGCAGGATGAGATGCGAAAGGCCATCACGGGTAAAAAAGCTCGCCTCGATGCCGAGAAAAGTCGCTGTATCGCCGCGCCCGGTGGCCGGTAGCCAGCCCAGCCAGACAGCGAAAATCATAATGAGCATCAGGCCAACCCAGAAGGTCGGAAGCGAAAAGCCGAAAATGGACCCCGCCATGATCGCCTTGGATGACGCCCTGTCAGGATAAAGACCCGCGTAAAGGCCAAGCGGAATACCGAGGATAATGGCCATGAACAGCGCCGCAAAGGCGAGTTCGAGGGTCGCGGGCATATGGTGAAGAATAAGCTTCAGGGCCGGTTGGCCAAAGATGAAGGAATTTCCCAGATCGCCGGATGCCGCGCCTTTCAGGAAATACCAGTATTGTTCGTAGATTGGACGGTCGAGACCGAAATCCCGGATAACGCGCGCAATCTCGGCCTGATCGGCTTCGGGACTGACAAGCATGTCCACGGGGTCGCCCACGACGTTCACGCCAAAGAAGACGATCATCGACATCAGAAGGACGACGATGGCGGCCTGAATGAGACGACGGAGGACGAAGACGGTCATGTGATTTGCCGGATTGGGAAACGGGATGGAGAGAGCCTTTTGTGCAAGGCTCTCTCCCGGCCTCCCCCCGTGGGGGGAAGTGCTATTTTTTCACGACATTCGCGGCGCGCGTCTGCTCATCAGTGCGGGCGGGGTAGGTGATGCCTTTTTTGGCAGCCCATGTGTTGACCTGATAATGCAGCGGGATGATCGCGACATTTTCCATGGCCATCTCGGTTGCCTTGGCCAGCATATCCTGACGCTTGGCGTCATCAACGATGGTCAGCGCCTCTTCAATCATCGTGTCGATGGCCGGATCGGAATGACGGCCACGGTTCGACGCACCAAAGCCGCGATCCTTGTCATATGTGTGGATCAGGGATTTCAACGGCGAGGATGCCTCGCCCGACCCTGCGCCCCACCCGACGAGAATAAAGGAGAATTCGGGCTGATCGCCCTCCCCTCCCCGCGATGCACGTTTGAAATAGACCGAACGCGGCATCGTCTCGACCGCCGTTTCGATGCCAATGCGGGTAAGCATCTGGCCGATGGCCTCCACGATTTTGGCGTCGTTGATATAGCGGTCGTTCGGGCCGTGGATCGTCATCCTGAAGCCGTCACCGACGCCCGCTTCCTCAAGCAGCTTTTTCGCACCTTTTGGATCATATGCCATGATTTCGAGGTTCTCGGAAACGCCGAAAAACCCGTCAGGAAGAAGTTGGCCAGCGGGAATGGCGACGCCTTCCATCACGCGCGCGACGATGGCGTCACGGTTGATCGCCTTTGAGATGGCGAGACGAACCCGCTTGTCCAGCAAGGGGTTCTTGATCTTGCCGCCGTCCCTGGCCGTGACGTGGGGGCTGTCTTCGCGGAATTGATCCATATGCAGATAGATCACGCGGTTGGAGGAGCCTTGACTGAGAGTCAGGTCGTCGCGTTTCTTCAGGGTCTCAATATCAGTTGTCGGAACACCGTCGATCATGTCCACATCACCGGCCAGCAGGGCCGCAACACGGGACGGGGCCGATTTGATCGGCTTGAGATCAACTTCGGACCATTGCGGTTTGTCGCCCCAGTAATCGTCGTTCCGTTTCAGCGAGATCACTGCCCCCGGCTCATAAGCGGTAATGGTGAACGGGCCTGTGCCATGGGCTACCGAGAGGTCGTTATATTGCTCGGTCGTGCCTTCACAGCCGCCCTCGTCAGAGACGATGTAGATGGTGGAAATGTCGTTGGGAACGAGGGGGTACGGCGTCGCGGTCTTCACATGGATCGTATAATCATCGATCTTTTCGATGGTTTTGCCCTTTGTGTAAGTACCAAAGCTGGAGGGCGAATTGGGGACGTCGGGCGCGCGTTCCCATGTGCAAACCACGTCATCAGCGGTGAAAGCCGATCCATCATGGAATTTCACGCCTTTGCGCAGCGTGAATTCCCAGGTCGTATCATCAATGGGCTTCCATGCGGTGGCAAGGCCGGGGATCAGGCGTTGTTTGTCATCCTGCCCGATCAGGGCTTCAAAGATATGAGCCGAAATCATGTTGTTCGGCGTCAGGTTGTGGAAATGCGGGTCCATGGACGTGGCTTCGGAGGCAAGCCCGATAGTCAGTTTTTCAGCCCATGCGGGGACGGTGGCCATCACAGCCACAAGGGCCAAGGCGCTGGCCGCAGTTGTGCGAAGGGTCATGTATCTCTCCCTGTTATCCGCGCACGTTGTCCGCGCGCCGGTTGTATACCTACGCTATCACCGTTTTCGAAGATGCCGAGTCCGAAATTAAACCGGGAGCACGGCGCAGGCAATTCTACCTCTGGTCGTCCGCTTTCATACGATTTTCCAACCGCCGCACGAGGGCAGAGACGATCAGGATGAGGACGAGATATTCAAGAACCAGCACGGTGTAGATTTCCAACGGGCGATATTCCGACACCACCAACTCATTGGCCCTGCGGGTCAGTTCCTGCATCCCGATGACCGAAACGAGGGATGACATCTTGAGCATATAGACAAGCTGATTACCCAAAGCGGGCAGGATACGCCGGATCGCCTGGGGCAGAATCACAAACCGCATCGTATCGGCATACCCCAGCGAGATGGAGTGCGATGCCTCGTATTGGCCCTTGTCGATGGACTGGATGCCTGCCCGGAAGATTTCGGCCTGAAAGGCGCTGTCAGAAAGGGCCAGCGCGATAACACCGGACCAGAAGATGCCAATGGTAATGCCCGTTACCGGCGGCAGACCGTAATAAACCCAAAGGATCAGGACAAGGATGGGGACGGAGCGCACAACCTCGACATAAACCCGGTTGAAAGCGCGCAATACCCGGTATTGGGACAATCCCGGCAAGGCGACAAGCAAGCCCACAACGACAGAAATCGAGATGGCGGTGACGGACAGGAGGATCGTATACCACAGGCCGCCGAGCAGGAACTTCAGGTTTGTGATGCCTGTGGTTGTGCGTGGGTCAACCACATACCAGCCCCAGTCACCGGAACAGCCACCAAGAAGGAATGCGAGGGCCGCAAAAAGGAATGCATGTTTCATTTCACCCTCACCTCAATGACGCAGGATTTTTCGAAGGAAATCGCGGCAGCGTTCAGTGGCAGGGGTGGTGAAAAATGTTGCGGGCGGGGCAGTCTCGACAATCTCGCCATGGTCCATAAAGACCATCGTATCCGCCACGCCCTTCGCAAAGCCCATTTCGTGGGTCACGCAAACCATCGTCATCCCGCTGCGCGCCAGTTCTGTCATCACCTCAAGCACTTCATTTATCATTTCGGGATCGAGGGCAGAGGTCGGTTCGTCGAACAGCATGATTTGTGGCTCCATACAGAGCGAGCGGGCGATGGCGACACGCTGTTGCTGACCACCCGAAAGCTGACGCGGAAATTTTTCTGCCTGTTCGGGGATGCGGACGCGCGTGAGGTAACGCATGGCCAGTTCGCGCGCTTCCTCCGGCGATTTGCCGCGCGCACGCAAGGGGCCAAGGGTGAGGTTTTCGAGAACTGTCAGGTGGGGGAACAGGTTGAATTGCTGAAAGACCATGCCGACTTTTGCGCGTATGGCATCGCGGCTGCGGCGGCTGTCATCCAGCACAAGGCCATCGACATGGATTGTGCCGCTCTCGTGTTTTTCCAGCCGATTGATGCAACGGATCAAAGTGGATTTTCCCGACCCGGATGGCCCACAGATCACGACCCGCTCCCCGGCCCTGACATTGAGGGATACGTTGTTCAGAGCGCGAAAATCACCGAAATGCTTGCTGATATTGCGCACCGATATGGCCGCATCGGTTTGATTGGCATCCATGGTGTTCCCCCGCAATGCCGCCGGAATTGACCATGTACGCCGTTGCAAAGCAACATTGCGCGTTGTCGCGTGGGATATCAGGCAGCGCGCGGTGTTGCGATTTGTTCTTTTTTATGGTCTGTTTTGTTCACCAACAACGAAACGGATTTCTGGATGAACTGGCAGCTTGTTTTGGAGACGAACCGCACGGCCCTGTTGGGGTTGGTGGCGGTTATGCTCTCGATGCTGCTGGATGGTGCGGTTATGGCGCGGGCGGCGAGGCGGCGGATGCTGGCGATTCTGTTGCCGTCAGAAGCGTGTTTGCGGCGGTTGATCGTGATTGTAACGCGAACCATGGAAGCTCCGGTCGTGACTGCACGGGCTGCATCGGAGACATTGACCCCGCGTGGAAAGGCCAGTGTAGAGCGTGCTCCGGTGTTCGGGTTGTTTGATCCGAGGCGGCGCGTGGAAGCGGAACGCGCACGCCGCCATGGCGCGGGGCCGCGTGTCGGGTTTTTCGACGAATGGACTCCGCAGAGTCAAAAAAGCGTTCCAGCAGATGAGGATGAACTGG
>CALFFK010000102.1 GCA_937957975.1 uncultured Neomegalonema sp. | reverse complement strand
GTCACCGGGGGAAGTAGCGGCTTTTCAGCGGCAAATCGTGGCGGGCAGGGCGGTCGCCACAGGGCCATCGCTGGGCGCACGGATTGGACGGGGCTGGTTGCTTTATCGGCTTTTGTCGGCGGCAAAGGGGGCCAGCGGAATTAGCCCGGCATTGTTCGATCATCTGGTGGCGCTTTGGGGGGGTGGATTCGCCCCTGCAATCCCGGAATACGGGTCTATCGGGGCGAGCGATCTGACGCAGAATGCCTGTGCCGCGACGGAACTTCTGGACGGAAATTTCGAATTGCAGCCAAAGGACGCAATGGTTCTGGTGAATCACTGCGGGGTAACGGTTTCGGTGGCGGCTGATGCATTATCGCGGGCGCAACGGGTATTCGGGGGGGCAAAACATGCCGCTCTGCTGTCAATGGCCGGATATGAGGCCAATGCGGGCGTACTTGATCCGGCTCTTGTCGCCCTGCGCGATGCACCGGGGCAAAAAGAGGCGGCGGCGTGGCTCCGACAAGGGCTTGGGGATGCCGGACAGCCGCGACGGATACAGGAAGCGTTATCATTCCGAACTCTCGCGCCGGTAATGGGGGCGGCGGACGAGGCAGTGCAACGCGCGGTTTCGATCTGGGAGGCAGAAGTGAACGGGGTGTCGGACAGCCCGATTGTGACACAGGGAGCAATGCCTTCGACGGCAAATTTTTCCAATCCGGCACTGGCCCTTGCGCTGGAGGGGGCGGCCTTGGCTCTGGCCATGATGGCCAATGCCAGCGTGCAGCGAATCGGGCGGATGATGGACCCTGTTCTTTCCGGTCTGCCCCGGTATCTCTCGCCCATTGGCGGAGGGTCCGCTGGGATGGTTCCGGTGCAGAAAGTGGCCGGATCGCTGTTGGCGGATATTCGGCATTGTGCCTTGCCAGTGGCCTTTGATGCCCCGGCGGTCAGCGATACAGTCGAGGACGTCGCCCCCAATACGCAAGCCGCTGCGCACAAGCTGGCGCGGATGGTGAGGCCATTGGGGTTGTTAACCGGGATCGAGGGGATGGTGGCGGCGCAAGCCATTGATTTGCGGGGCGAAAAGATTGCGTCCCTGCCCGCGCAATTACATGGGGCGATTCGCAAACGGGTGCCGATGCTGAAGGAAGATCGCCCGTTGGGTGGTGATATTGAGGCGGTGGCGGAAGTGCTGGATCAACCCGACTGATTTTACCGCAACAAGCTGAATTTGGGCATGATCTTACCAGTTCCCGCCCCTGTCGTTTCCCGCAGCAGTGCGATACTTCGTTGACATAATTGTGAATAGGAAGCCACACCACCATGCAATAGCGCGGGATATGTAAAAAATAGGAGATATTATGCGCAAGCTTATTCTGTTTCTCTGTTTGATGGCTTTCCCTTTCCCTGCACAGGCTGAAATGGCCCCCCGCGTGGGCTGGTCTGTTGTAAATACCCAAAAACCCTACGATAAATTGCTCAATGCAGTCCGGGCCGCTATCCGCGCCAATTCCATGGGCGTTGTGACTCAGGCGGGTCCGACCGGCGCGGCGCGCAATCGGGGCATTGATATTCCGGGAAATCGTGTGATCGGGGTCTTCAACAATGTCTATGCCGTGCGTATCCTGCGTCTTTCTACATACGCCATGATTGAAGCACCAATCCGCATGTATGTGACTGAAAACGAAGATGGTTCGGGCACATTGTCATATAAGCTCCCCAGTACGGTTTTCGCTCCCTATATGGCAGAAGCTGCCCCTGATCTGGCGGTTGCTGCTGCGGAACTCGATCAAATATTCGCTGCGATTTCATCGGACGCAACAAAATAACGCCGCGCGCCGGGGCTATGCAATGACGCACGCTCTGGTGCTGGCAAGATATATTGGCCCGCAATGGGGGTAGCCGGGGCATAGGTTTAAGGAGACCTATGCCTTGATCGCCAAAGCCTGATTTGCTGCCACGATGGACGCTCCCGCGCCCGCCACTGCTCCAAGGTCGTCGCCAGCTCGTTCTTCCAGTTCCCCCTCCGGTGTTTCGACGATCACGCGCACCTGTGGTTTGGCGAAGGGGATACCTTCCTCTTCAAAGGCGTCTTGCATCGCCTGAAAGGCATATCGCCGGATGACGAATTGTTTGCCTGGCTTGCACATGAACTTGGTCGAGATGACGAAGCCGTAATCGTCCACATCCACGGCCCCCTGAGCCTTGAAGGGTTGCAGGAAGTCGTCGCGGATCGCTTCTTCCTCCATCATTTCCTGCCCGACTTTTTTCAGCAACTTGCGTACCTTGTTCAAATCGGTTTCGAAGGGAACCCGGATGCGCAGCTTCATAATTGCCCAGTCGCGGCTGTAATTCTGGATTACATCGACCGACCCGAACGGCACTGTATTGAGCGCCCCCCGGTGGTGGCGCAGCTTCATTGAGCGGACGGAAATCTCTTCCACCGTTCCCTTCACGCTGCCCACATTAAGATATTCGCCAAGGCGGAAGGCATCTTCCATAAGGAAGAAAAACCCTGTCACAATATCGCGTACCAGCGTTTGGGAGCCAAAACCGATGGCCAGACCCAGCACTCCGGCCCCGGCCAGCAAGGGTCCGGTATCGACGCCAAGCGCAGAGAGTGTGACGAGCGTTACCATTGTCCCCAACCCGATCAGAACAGCGCGTTTGGCCAGCGGCAAAAGCGTCCGTGCCCGGCTCAGGCCCGCGCCACCCTGTTCAGCCTCCATCGCGTCTGGGCCGTGGATGGCTGCAAACTCGGCATCTTCCTTTTCGATCTGCCGGTCGATGACAATGCGCACCGCTTGCCACAGGGCAAAGGCGATGAACAGGATTACCATGACTTCCACTGCCGCCTTGGCTATCTGCCCCCCGATTGTGTCATCCCCGGTTGCTGGCAACAGATTGAGCCGCCACGCTATTGCCAGTATCGGCAAGGCAATCGCAGGCAGGGCGAGTCGCCCCACCCGTGCGAGCGCCGATCCCAGCGCCTCCCCTCGCGCACCAAGGCGCAGGGCGGTCCGGTTAAGCGCGCTTTCAAGGATTGGCCCCATCAACAGCACGAACACCGTTACCAACGCGCCCCCATATAGCGTTGCACCGCCCAGGAACGTCTGGATCAATACGATGGAATAGAGGATGGGTGGCAGCACGACGAAAGTAGACGGCCAGACCCGCGCCACGAAGCGGCGCACGGCTTCCGGTTCTGTTGATCCCGAAAGAATATCCTCTGCAATAGCTTTGCGACTGCCCCAGAATGTTGCGCTCAGTAGCAATGTCGTCATCGCTCCAACGAGAATCAGCAGCAGGTCATGCACATCTCCACCGATCCCAAGCGCGGAGAATGATGCACAGGCAAAAAAAGCAAAAACCGATGCCAGTGCCGTCATTACGATGGATCGATGCAGCCGTGTCGCCTGTGCATCTGTCATTGCCGCCAGCCGATGGCTGGTTCCGCCGCTTCCGGGCGCGAAGATCGTGCGGCTGACCCCGGTGATGAGCGTGACGATCAGGATTGCGCTGAGAAAGAAAAAGAACAAGACGCGGTCGCGCCCGTCCGGTGGCACCATCAGAAAGAAAACGAACGTTGCGATTGCGCCCAATGCCAGGGCCACCAGTATTTCTCCGAACAATAATCCGAAGAACCAGACGATCCGTCCCGGTTGTCCCGCTGGACTCTCTCGCATACTGGTCTTTGCTGAACCCAGTAATCGTCGCCGCAACAGGTATGCGCCAACGATTCCCGAAACCACGGAAATAGCGAAGACTACCAGAAACTTGCGAAAGGCTTGCCCGTCACGTCCCTTCGTCATCCGTTTCCACCATTCTGCGGGCAGACCGGCAAGATCGGGAAATGTACTGAAAATCGCAGCGGATCGCTTGCGTACCTTGATGAATTTTTGCTGGAAGCGAAAGGCAGAGAAAGCGGGATTGTACACCGCGCGCTTTGCCTTGGGTTTCTTGTCCAGCCGTTCCAGCAACAGACGACGGACTTCCTCGTCGGAAAGTGGTGCAATATCGGTGGCGGTAAGGGGAGCAGACTTCTCTGTACTCTGGGCCATGACCGGTGCGGCAAACGCGAACATGAGCAGGGCAATAAGGACGTATAAGAGCCGTTTTGATGCGATCATATCGTACTCTCCCTTCGCTATCTGTTCCATTCACCATGGTGGGCGCAAATCGACAAGGGTTTGATTATGTCTCTATTCAGGGTGTGAGCGTAATGGATCAGGCCGAGTCGAATCGGGTTTTGTTTCGCTTGCGGTCGCCGTCCCATTTCTCGCGGATCACGCTTGCCTGAGGCGGTTTCGGTTCGGGCGGGGGTGACATATCTTCATACAGTGCTTGCGCTTCAGGGGCAGGTCCACGCCGTTCGCCCAGCGCAATGATGCGAACGATGCGGATGCGGTCTTGCAGGGTGAAGGTTAGCACATCTTCGGGACGTATGGTCTTTCCCGGTTTCGTGAACCGTTCTCCGTTGATTCGCAACTTGCCGTCCGAGACCAGTTTTGAGGCTAATCCCCGCGATTTCAAAAACCGCGCGTGCCACAACCATTTATCCACGCGCAGGGTTTCGATGGTGCCACTCTCGTCACTCATGCCAAGGGCCGTATCGTGTTGAAAGCCCGGAGCCGTAACCACAGGCCAGAAATCGCTGTTCGGGTCTGTGGCGTTTTTTGGGAAACATTCAGAAAAACAGTCTCGATCACTTACCGTCCTTGAGTTTTTGCAGGATCGCGAAAGGCGAATCCGGGTCCACGGGGCGGTTTGAGCGCGGCGGAGCGGCGCTGTGTTCGCGTTTGGGTGGTTCCCGTCGTTCCTGTCCCGGTTTCCCGCGTGGCTTGCCGCCTTTGCGGTTGGGGTCGTTCGGGCGGCTTTCTGATTTGCCGCTCTCACGGCGAGGCTTGCGGTCCCCCTCCTTGCGTGGCGGGCGGTTTTTACCCTCCTCCCCGCGTGGGCTATCGCCCCGTTGACGGCGGCCTTTGGGCAGGATGCGGAACGTGTAGAACGTCTCCATGTCTCCGGTTGCTTCACCGGCTATGGCGGCCTCGACGGTCTTGCCCTCGCCCTGAGCGGCTGGCGGTGCAGTGGCATCTCCGGTCGCGGGTTGTTCGGGGGTCTGATTTTCGTCTGTCGGCTCTGGTTCCACCGTGTCTGTGGTGGTGGCATCGCGTTCAGTAGATGCGGTTGCCGCCGGGGTGCTTTCCAATACTTCGCCGGGATTTTCTGATGGCACCGCCATATCCACTGGTGCGGGTTCATTCTCGCCGGACGCGATTATCTTGGGTTCTTCCGGTGATTCGGCAGTGTCCGGGGCGGGGGCTTCCTCCATAGTGGGGGCTTCCACGGCTTCGGCAGCCGCCACTTCCCCTTCGGCTCCGTTACTGTCTGGAAGTGCCGCATCCGCAGGGGGAGGCGTATCAGCCACAGGCGCAGTTTCCGCTGGCACCGGTTTTATCTTGGCCCGCTCGGCCTTTTCGGCGCGATAGCCCATACCTTCCATGAGCGACGCGAATTGTTCCAGTGTCAGCCCCGTGATCGACAGCATATCCGCCGTTGCCTCAAAGCCCTTGCGCGCATCCAGTCCGCGCGTCATGTCGGCCAGCCGCTCCAGCATGTCCAGCCGTAGCGCCCGGTCGCCCGCCTTGCGATACCCGGCCATCTGGAAATATTCATCTGGCACACCCACAGGTGCAGCAAAAGTGACGACCCCGGCGGGGGGCGGTGCGGGAACTTCGTCCATTCCCTGTGCAATCCCCCACAGCACGATGCGCAGCCGCGTTGGCGCAGGCTTTAGCAGTGCAGGCAGGAACAACGTATATTGCCCGAAGCGCAGCCCATGCTTGCGCATCAGCGCGCGGGTTTCCTGTTCGATGGCCTTCACGTCCTGCGCGATGGGGCCACGGGGCAATACGCCCATCGCTTCGACAAGCTGAAACACCACGCCCCGCGCGATGCCATCAATCTTCTCATCGTCGCGCAGATCCAGCAGCGGCTCGAAAAGTGCCTTGATCCGCCGGTCGATCCATTGCTGCAACCGTTTCTCGGCCCGCTCGACGCTCGTGGCTTCCAACAGCTCATCGGCATAGACCTTGGCGATTGGTGACAAGGCATCAGCGCCCTTCGTCAGCCGCCCGATGACGGTATTGTCCCAGACAATCCCACCTTGCTCAGTGAAGCTGATGTCGCCGTCATTGCCAGCATACAGCTTTTCAACCCGTTGGGTCAGCTCGGCAATTACGGGAGTGGTACTGGCCGCGCGCAGGGTGGTCGCGTGAACCCCCTCGGCTTCCTTGTCCGGCTGAAAACGCAAGCCTTCGATTCGCCCGACATGCTCGCCTTCAACGGTGATGCCCCCATCCGTTTCGACTGTGGCCACCAGTTCCTCCTTCTGCTTCAACCGCTGCATCAGCACGCTGGTGCGGCGATCGACAAATCGCTGTGTCAGTCTGGCATGGAGTGCGTCGGAAAGTCGATCCTCCACGGCACGCGTCCGTTCCCGCCAATGTTTGGCATCGTCCAGCCAGTCTGATCTATTGGCGGTGTAGGTCCAAGTTCGAATATAGGCCAGCCTTTTGGACAACACGTCAATATCGCCATCCGTTTTATCGATCCTGAGTACCTGTTGTGCCATCCAATCGGTTGGAATCACACGGTGCCCTGTGGTCAAAAAAGCATAGAGGCGGCGCAGTAAATCCACATGCTCGCTTACCATTGTCTTACGGAAATCCGGGATTTGACAAATATCCCACAACAACTGCACGGCATTCTTGCCATTGGCGCTCATCTGCACATCCGGGTCGGCGGCCAGCATCCGCAAGGCCATCACATCTTCGGCTTCGCGCGTTCGCATCAGCCCTTCGCGAGGGGCAGGAAAATCGAGACTGGCCAACAGCGCCGTGGGAGTCGCAAATTGCAGCCGCGAGTTACGCCATTGCAGATTGCCGACGCCGTGGAACTCATGTTCCTCAATGGCCTCCACAACTTCAGGCTCCAGCGGACGACAATCGGCGGTGACGCCAAAGCTGCCATCGTTCTTGTATCGCCCTGCGCGTCCGGCGATTTGCGCCAGTTCCTGCGCCTGAAGATTACGGTGTTTTCTACCGTCGAACTTGGCCTTGCCTGCGAACCACACTGATTTCAGGTCGAGGTTCAGCCCCATCCCGATGGCATCCGTGGCCACCAGATATTCGACCTCGCCCTCCTGAAACATCTTTACCTGAGCATTGCGGGTGCGCGGCGACAACGCGCCCATCACGACCGCAGCCCCGCCTTTCTGCCGTCGGATCAACTCCGCAATTGCATAAACCTGATCCGTCGAGAACGCCACGATGGCCGAGCGTGGCGGAAGGCGGCTGATTTTCTTTGATCCGGCATAGGACAGGATCGAAAACCGCTCCCGGAAATGAAACCGCGCAAGAGGGATCAACTGCGCGATTCGCGCCTCCATGGTCAACGCGCCGAGGAACAGCGTTTCGTGCATCCCCCGCGCATTGAGCAGCCGGTCGGTAAAAACATGCCCGCGTTCGGGGTCTGCACAAAGCTGTATTTCGTCTACCGCGAGGAAAGCCGCGCCGATCTCGGTGGGCATCGATTCGACGGTACAGATGAAATATTTCGCGTTCGGGGGGACAATCTTTTCCTCGCCCGTCACCAGCGCGACGACCGACGGCCCCCGTAATCCGACACATTTGTCATAGACTTCCCGCGCCAACAGCCGCAGTGGAAAGCCCATAACACCCGTCTTGTGCCCCAACATCCGCTCAATGGCATAAGTCGTCTTGCCAGTATTGGTGGGGCCAAGCACCGCCGTGACGGTATGATCCCTCGGATGCGAAGCAGACATGGGAGGCAGCCTCGTGCCGGGGGGTGGAAGCGTTCGTCCCTACATAGAGCGCCGCGACGCCGGGGGCAATGGATGGTATCCTGTCGCCGCTTATAAAGCTTTGTATCCAAAAGACCTATCACTCCGGGGTGGCAAAGCCGGGATCATCAGGAGTGTTTCACGATTTCAGTTGTTACCGGACTGCGCCCCGCCGACCGGTTGAACGGCGGGGCGGTTCCCGATTATTCGATTGTCGAAAGCAACTCAGGGGCCGTCACCAATTGGCGCACGCCATGGGAGTGATTTTCCTCAAACACGTTGCCTTTCTCGACCCACTTATACAGCGACGAGACATCAACCTTGGCGCATTGTGGGCGCACGCTCCACGTGACCTGAAGGGGCGAACATTTTTCTTCGCTGTATTTCGGCCCCGTGGTTGATCCGGCAAAGACCACCGGGTTGCCGGTGCCTGTGGGCAGGCTCAGGGGTTGGTGCAAGCCATTCTTTTTATTGCCTGCATAGGCGAATTCATTGAAGTCCAGTGCGTTTTCGGGGTCGTTCACCACGAGGAAAACTTGGGTTTCCACCCGCAATTCCGGGTTCGCACAGGCATCTGACAAGCATGAGCCAAGGCCGGGGCCGGGGGCCACATCGCAGGATGTGTGTACCCAATGCACCTCAATGGTGTCGCCCGGCACGATGCCTTTGAATGCGCCTTTGCCATCTGTTGGGTCGGTCAGTTCCGCTTCGGTCAGATCACCGGAGCCATTGCATTTCCAGCCACCATGATCGCCCGATCCGGCAGAGACCGAGAATCCCGGTCCCTTATGCTCGGCATTCGTATGCGTATGGATGTTGCACAGGTTCATCTCGGTCGAGGGGGGAGCGAGGGTGAAGATGCGCTTGTTCAGACCTTCAAGTATGGAAATATCACGTGGTGTCTGTGGTCCATAGCCGACACACATCTCCGCCATGGCGGGGGCTGCGAGGAATAATGATCCGAGGATTGCGGGAAGAATGACCGATTTTTTCATGTAGTATACCCCTGATATCTGTTGCTATCTGAGCGCAATTCCGGGAATGGCTCAGAATCCTGTCTAGATCATTCAATGACTCATATCTACTTTTTGGCGAGCGATTTTGGAGAGAAAAAACCCATGACCACTGCCAACCAGCCAGAACCCACAGAAAATACGGTGATTGTCGGTGGGGGGACGATGGGGCAGGGAATCGCGGCGATTTTTCTTACGGGCGGATATCCCGTTCAGGTTGTTGAGCCGAGGAATGCCGATATTGACGGGCAGATTATTGAATGTGCAACGCGGAGAGGGGGCGCGAAGGGCGATGTAGCAATCCTGCACACCCTTGATGCTGTGGATTGGACAGGGGTTTCCCTTGTCGTGGAATGTGTTCCTGAAGATCTGTCGCTCAAGCGCGCCGTCTTCGCTGATCTTGTTCGCCTTGCACCGCCCGCCACACTGCTGGCCAGCAATTCCTCAAGTTTCCCGATCAGCGCCATCGTTCAGGGGCTGGAGACGCGCGAGCGCATGGCGGGGCTACATTTCTTTATGCCCGCACATCTCGTGCCGTTGGTCGAGGTCATCAGCGGCCCCGATACGACCCCGGCAACTGTGGAGTATTTATGTAAAACCATGACGGCCCTCGCCATGCGTCCCGTTCATGTACGCAAGGACATCCCCGGTTTTCTCGCCAACCGGATGCAGCACGCCCTGATGCGTGAAGCCCTGTCCCTTGCGGATCGCGGTATCGCCAGCGCCGAAGATATCGACGCCGCTGTGCAATACGGTTTTGGAATGCGGTTCCTCGGTGCTGGCCCCTTTTTGCAAAAGGACATTGCGGGCCTTGAAATCCATCACGCCGCTGCCACCACGATCTATCCTGACCTGTGCAACGACACTGCCCCTGTTCCCTTCATCGCTGATCGTGCGGCGGCGGGCGATCATGGCATCAAATCCGGTCGTGGCTTCTATCGCTGGACCCGCGATACGGCACGGGAGACACGCGTGCGGTATGAGGTGGCGTTGGGCAAGGCGCTGGATATATTGAATACATCCCCGAACAAGAACCGATAAAAGGATGAAAAAGGTTCATACCTTGTCGGCATGGCTGCTTTATCTGCTCTTCCTGCCCGGTTGGATCGCTTCCTTCTCGCCTCCTTTACACATCCATGCTTTAACGCCGCCATGAGCGATGAGATGCCCCCCCCATCTGACGAAACTCCTGTCCGGGAGCCGGTATTCCATCCGCGCGCTTTCGAGGCAGTGCCGGTCATTTTTCTCGTCTCGGTTATGGTCCTGATTCAGGCATTCGTCAGCTTTGTGGGATCACGCGGCGAATATATCATCTATCGTGATTATGCGTTCTTCTCGACCCGGTTTTGGCAAGGCGAGGATTTGTCCGCCCTTGTTACCCACGCCTTGCTGCATGGGGGTTGGGCGCATTTGTCGATGAACATGATCGCCCTTTTCGCCCTTGGCACCTTTTGCTGGAAGCGGATGGGTACCGTCAATTTTTTTGCTTTTATGGCGATCACTGCTGCCTCCGGGGCCATCGCTTTCGCGTTGATCCGCCCCGGCGAGACTGGCCCGCTGGTGGGGGCGTCGGGGGCTATCTTTGGCTTGCTGGCCGCGTTCAAATACATCCAGTTTGCCCATATCGCGGGCAAGGGCGTGGATGTGCGCCGTGATGCAATCTTTTTCCTGGTGCAGATCACGGTGCTCAACTTTGTGCTGGGGCTGGCCACGGGCGGCATGATGGCATGGGAAGCGCATTTCGGCGGGTTGGCCATCGGCTGGTTTATAACGCCCTGGATGATGAAAAAACGATGAGCGAGCGCAAACGCCCCGAACCTCGTGATGCCTATCGCTGGTTTCTGTCTATTCCGACCCGCTGGATCGACAATGACGTGTTTGGGCATGTGAATAACGTGCAGTATTATTCCTTCTTCGACACGACCGTGTGCAGCTATCTGGTCGGGACCGGCCATTTTCACCCGACGAAAGGCGATATTTCGGCAGTCGTTGCCGAATCCGGGTGTGCCTATTTCTCTCCTGTCGCATGGCCCGACCGGCTGGAGGGTGCGCTGCGGGTCGAACGGCTCGGTACTTCCTCTGTCCGGTACGGCGTTGCCATTTTTCGCGAGGGTGAGGCACAATCGAGCGCGGGTGGTCATTTCACCCATGTCTATCTCAACCGCGAAACCGGGCGACCCCAACCCCTCTCTGACGCCTTGCGCGCGGCGTTTGAGCCATTGGTGATCTGAGGGAAACAGCATCCCCAAAACGCATCGGCCAATACCATGCCGGATGACGCGCATCCCCCGCGCCCTATCTCTTCAGCCATGAATGCCACCGATCTCCTCACCCTGACCGATCAGGGTCTTTATTGCCCGCAAGGGGGCTTTCATATTGACCCGCACAAGCCCGTAGAGCGGGCCATCGTCACCCATGGCCATGCCGACCATTGCCGCCCCGGTTCCAAAGCCATGCTTGCCACGCCGCAAACGGTGGAAATTGCCCTCACCCGCTATGGCGAAACCGCTTTTGAAACGACGCAGGGGCTTGCTTATGGCGAGGTGCAGCGCATCGGTGATGTGGAGGTGACACTCTTCCCTGCCGGTCATGTTCTCGGCTCGGCACAAATCCTTATCGAACATAAGGGGCGCCGCGCCGTTATCTCTGGTGACTACAAAACCCGCCCTGATCAATCCTGCGCCGATTTTGAGCTGATCCCCTGTGATCTCTTTGTGACCGAAGCCACTTTCGGCCTACCTGTTTTTCGCCACCCGCAGGATCGCGCGGAGATCGAAAAACTGCTTCGCTCACTCACGGTTTTTCCACAGCGCAGCCACGTTATCGGCGTCTACGCCCTCGGCAAGGCGCAACGCCTGATCGCCGGGTTGCGCGCCGCCGGATACGACGCCCCCATCCATATCCATGGTGCCCTGCGCAAACTTTGCGAATTGTACGACCGCCATGGCATCATTATGGGCGAGTTGGTCGATGCAACAGCCAAGGGCGACAAGGACCGCTTTCGCGGCGGCATCACCCTTGCGCCACCTTCGGCCATCGCTGACCGCTGGGCGCGGCGTTTGCCTGACGCCCTGACTGGCATGGCCAGTGGATGGATGAGCGTCCGTCAGCGTATCAGGCAGCGTAATGTCGAATTGCCCCTCATCATCTCTGACCATGCTGATTGGGATGAACTTTGTGACACCATCCTCGCCACGGGGGCCGAGGATATCTGGGTCACGCATGGGCGGGAGGATGCGTTGTGCCATTGGTGCGGTACACAGGGTATTCGCGCCCAACCCCTGTCCATCGCGGGATTGGGCGAGGAAGACGAATGATGCATCAACCGGTTATGAGGTTCGTGGCATGACTTCTTTCCTTGGTGTTCTCATGCTCGATACCGCTTTTCCCCGTATTCCCGGTGATGTCGGCAATGCCGACAGCTATGATCATCCTGTTCGTTTCCATATCGTGCAGGGGGCGGACGTCACGCGCATCGTGCGTGGCAATCCGCCTGACGCGGCATTGGTCGAGGCTTTCGTGCAGGGTGCAAGGATGCTGGAAGCGCAGGGCGCATGGGGTATCCTGACATCCTGCGGGTTTCTTGGCCATGTTCAGGAAACCCTTGCCGCAGCGGTGCGCATCCCGGTTGTTGCTTCGGCCCTGTGCCTTGGCCCACTCATCCGCACTGTGACTGGTGATCAACCCCTGGGCATCCTGACCGCTGATTCCAGTGCCCTGACGCCGACCCTGCTGCGCGCTTGCGGTTTGGACCCCGCGACGGTGCATATTGCCGGGTTGGAAGAGCAGGGTGCATGGCAACGCTTGATCCTTGCCCCGAAACATGAACAGGCGCTCACCCTCGATCCAGCCGAAATCGGTACATTGGTGGAAGATACGGCTCGCGCTCTCGTTGCTGAAAACCCGAAAATCGGGGCGCTGCTTCTGGAATGCACGAACCTGCCTCCCTATGTGAAGTATATCCGTAATGCGACCAGCCTGCCGGTGTTCGACATCCTGCACGCCGCTGCGTTGATGCGTCCACACGGTTTGTTAATCCCTAACGGATCACATCCATCACCTTAATAACATGAGAGAGAAGCCTATGTCTGTCGCCCGCGTTACTGAAATTACCGCCAGTTCTTCCAAAAGCTTTGACGATGCCGTCAAAAAAGGCATTGGCCGCGCCCACAAGACCCTCAAAAACGTCAAGGGTGCGTGGATTGAGGATCAGAAGCTTGAATGCAAGGACGGGAAAGTTACAAAATACATGATCCGTATGAAGATTACCTTCGTCCTCAACGATTGATAGATAGTCCCCGGCACCGGCGCTTTTGCGCCGGTGCTTGGGCTTTTTGGGCCAATTCACCGTTTTTCGGGGCGGCTTTACCCTCGCTCACGATACGCTGGTTTTCCTTTGCGTTTCCGTCTTGCTATGGCACGTCTTGGTGGATTCAACCGGCGGAAGACGATGGCGACCGATATACTGACCCTGCGATTGTTGGGCGAGCCGGTGCAACCGCGCGCGAGCGGGGTTTTGTGGCTACCGGAATCGCGCACGCTGGTCGTTTCCGATCTGCATTTGGGCAAGGCTGGGCGCAATGCGCGGCGGGGTGGTGGCTTTTGGCCCCCTTATGAAAATACAGAGACGTTAACCCGGCTTGCCAGCGAGATTTCTGTCCTTGATCCGGCTCTGGTCGTCACACTGGGGGACAGCTTCGACGATGACGCCTGTGTGGCGGAACTGGACGACGAAACCCGCGACTGTATCGAGGCTCTTGTGACGGCGCGGCGTTGGATATGGGTGACAGGCAACCATGACCCTGCCCCCGCTGGCCTTGGTGGCGAGAGCGTTGATACGATAGCCCTTGGCCCCCTCACCCTGCGCCACATTGCCGGGCAGGACGTGAACGGCGAAATTTCGGGGCATTATCACCCAAAAGCGAGCCTGCGTATCCGGGGGCGACGCATCGTTCGCAAATGCTTTCTCGCGACTGCCGACCGGATCGTGTTGCCTGCTTTTGGTGCTTTCACTGGCGGGCTGGACGTCTTTTCCCCTGCTTTTGAACCGTTGCACAAGTGCGATGCCTGCGCCATCCTCACTGGCGCGCGGCCCGTGGCCCTGCCCTTGACCCGATTGCGCCGGATGGCGGCGTGACCTGCTGGAGTGCCTTTGTATGATCCGATCGTTCGTTGCTCTGCTGCTTTGCGTCGGCCTTGTCGCGACCCATGCCACCGCGCAGGACGCTAAGCCTACCGCATACCTGAAGAAGGGCGGTACGATGGTCGTCAACTTCCTCGGCCCTGTCACCTCTGCTTCAATGGCCGAGATCGTGCGCGCGGGGCAGGACGCGGTTCTGGTCGGTGCAGATGAATTGCAGATCAATATCAGCTCAGGCGGGGGGCGCGTATATGCCGCGCGTTTTGCCGTGAACGTCTTGCGTTCCCTGCCCATCAGGATCACCACTGTTGCAATGTCAGATGTTGGCAGTTCTGCCGTTGCCCTCTTTTGTGCGGGTGAAGAACGTTATGTCGCCCCTGGCTCCTCAATCTTCCTGCATCAGCTTACGCGCTTTGCAGAACGTTCCGTCAAAACGGCGGCGGCGCAGGAACGCGAGGATCAAATCGTGCGCGGTTGGTATGATACGATGCTGGCCAGTTGCCTTGGGGATCGTTCCTCGATGGATGAGATCGAAGTCTATAATGACCGTGATCTCATCCTCGATGACGCCGATATTCTCCGCCTTGGCATGGCGAACAAGGCCTATTCCAGCCTGCGCGAGAAACGGTTTTTTGGCCGTGCCGTTAACGTGGTGCCGGGGGCTTTGAAGCGCATTGCCCCCAGCGATCATTGACGATTGCGGCAAACAGGAGGATTGCCCCTCGCAAGAGGGTATTCCTTCAATCCAGTCAATGCATACCGCGTATCGGGTAATCATTTCCGCGCACGAACGTGATGCCGCCGATCAGCACATTCAGGTCAGGCCGCGCAAACGGCGCATTCGAGATGTCGAGGATCTGCACCTTGCCCTCACTGTTCAGCACGAACAGTCCCGGCTCCGCAAAGGGCCGGTCGGTTTCTTCAGGTGAGCGCGGGTCAGAGATATAGAGGCCCAGTTCAGCCATCTGATCGAGAGTGAGATCATAGCCTATCGGTACGCTCGTTCCGCTCTCTTCGATAAAGGCACTGGCCTTGCCTTCCGGATCGGCGGAAACGGCAACGACCTCTACGCCCAATTCGGTGAAGCGGTCTTTCATGTCTTCCAGTTGCCGGAAGTATTTCACGCAAAGCGGGCAATGCTTGCCGCGATAGACAATCACCATGCGCCAGTCACCCCCTGACCCGGCAAGATCAAGGGTTCCCCCTCCGACTTTTGGCACGGTGATGGACGGAAAACTGGACCCGGCGGTCAGGGCGGTGGGCATGGATGGTCTCCTGTAATACAAATGCTTGTCAGTGGAGATGCGCGTGCCGCCGCCCACGTCAAGCCGACCATGTGGATTACCCAAGGCACCAGCGCAGAATACCCTTTTGGGCGTGCAAACGGTTTTCCGCTTCGTCAAGGATCACTGATTGCGGGCCATCCATCACTGCCGCTGTTGCTTCTTCCCCGCGATGGGCGGGCAGGCAATGCATGAAAACGGCATTGGGTTTTGCCTTTGCCATCAGCGCATCGCCAACCTGATAAGGGGCAAGCTGGTTATGCCGTCGTTCGCGCACATCGTCGCTATCATTCATGGACAGCCATGTATCTGTCACGACCGCATCCGCCCCCGCAACGGCCTCCGCTGGATCATCGAGTACGCGCACAGCCACGCCATTCTCCGTTGCCCAACCCAGCACACGGGGGTCGGGGCGCAGGGTTTCGGGGCAGGCAATATCGAGCGTGAATCCAAATTGTCCTGCCGCGTGGATCAGGCTGGTAACGACATTGTTGCCGTCCCCTGTCCACGCTATCTTGCGCCCTGCAATGGGGCCGATATGCTCCTCAAAAGTCATCACATCGGCCATGATCTGGCAGGGGTGGCTGTCATCGGTCAAACCGTTGATGACCGGCACTGTGGCGTGTTCGGCCAGTTCCAGCAGCGTTTCATGCGCGTTACAGCGGATCATTATGCCATCGACATAGCGACTGAGGACGCGGGCGGTATCGGCCACCGTCTCCCCCCGGCCAAGCTGCATATCAGCGGCGGAAAGCACAATGGTCTCCCCCCCCAATTGCCGCATCCCCACATCAAAGCTGACGCGGGTACGGGTAGAGGGTTTTTCGAAGATCATGGCGAGTAGCTTGCCGCTCAGGGGGGCATCCGCATCGCGGGCGGCCTGACCCAATCCGTCGCGTGCCGTCTTGCGGGTGTTGCTGTCATCAAGAATACCACGCAGATCAGCGGCCCGAACCCTGTGCAGGTCGAGGAAATGACGTCCCTGTCCGGCCCCGTGGGGCCGGTTGTTCCGGTTGTTCGTCATGGAAAGCCCTTTACTTTTCGGCGCTGGCGCGCAAGGCCTTGAAGGCGTCGGACAGACGATCGGTTGCCTGTCCGATATGCGTGGCCTCCACGATCAATGGTGGCAGGATACGCACCACATTGTCTCCGGCGGGGACCGTGAGCAAACGTCGCTCGAATGCGGCATTTACCAGCGCCCCGTTTAGCGTTCCCTCGTGTAGTTTGATGCCGAGCATCAGCCCTTCGCCGCGTATTTCTTCGATCATGTCGGGAAATTCATCGGCCAGCCCTGCAAGACGCTGGCGCAGCAGCCCCGCCATTTCGATCACATGATCCATGAAGCCCGGCGCGGTCATTTCCTCCATCACGGCATTACCGACCGCCATGGCCAGTGGATTGCCGCCATAGGTCGAGCCATGGCTGCCCCCCGTCATGCCAGATGCCGCCCGCTCGGTGGCGAGGCACGCTCCCAGTGGAAAGCCCCCGCCGATGCCCTTGGCGCTGGCAAGGATGTCTGGCGCGCCTGTCTCGGCCCATTCATGGGCAAACAACCTGCCGGTTCGGCCCATGCCGCACTGGATTTCGTCATGGATCAACAGGATACCATGCTCATCGCAGAGATCGCGCAAGCCGCGCAGGCATTGCCATGGCACGGGCCGGATACCGCCCTCGCCCTGCACCGGCTCGATCAGGATCGCCGCCGTTTCGTTGGTGATTGCGGCCTTCAGGGCATCATGGTCGCCAAAGGGCACATGGTCGAAACCATCGGGCATCGGCCCAAAACCCTTGGTCAGTTTTTCCTGCCCGGCGGCGGCGATGGTCGCGAGGCTGCGCCCGTGAAACGACCCTTCGAAGGTAATGATCCGATACCGTTCCGGGGCATCGTTATGGGAGTGGAACTTGCGCGCCATCTTGATGGCGCATTCCATCGCCTCCAGCCCCGAATTGGTGAAGAACACCGTATCGGCAAAACTGTTCCCGACCAGCCGTTCGGCCAGCTCCTGCTGTCCCGGAATGCCGTAGAGGTTGGAGGTATGCCACAATCGTCGTGCCTGCCCTTCCAGCGCGGCGACGAGTTTGGGATGAGCATGGCCAAGGGCGCAGACGGCGATGCCTGCCCCGAAATCCAGATATTTCTCACCCGCCTCGTCGAAGAGCCATGGCCCCTCGCCTTTTTCAAAGGCGACCGGGGCGCGCGCATAGGTCGGCAACACCGGAGCGATCACGACATTTCCTCCATCAAAACAAAAAACGCGCCGCCCACAGATTGCAGGCGGCGTCGTAATTTACGTGTGCCGGGAAGGGGAGGGAGTGTCAAGCGCGGGATCGCCGGTTGCACGGATGCGGAGAATATCGTTTCTGGCGGATCAGGGGAGGGGCTGGGATGCCGATATTGGTCGTATGTTGCTGGTCTTTATCGCCCTCTTGCCGCTTGTGAATGCCCTTTTTGATTTCCTGTCCCTTGGCATTACCCGTTTTGCCCCCCTGAACCGCATGATGATCGACTGGCTCGATAGGCGGGAAAAAACCGATGATGCGCTTTGGGGTGTATTGGTCAGTATAGCCCTGCCCCTGCAACTCGTCTTTTTCACTGGTGTTGCAATCATCGGGCTGGTCTATGCGGCGCAATATATCGGCGTATATTATCCCGCGTTCGGATATTACTTCCTGTGGTTCTTTGAATGGTTTGCCCAATCCATCGGTGCCGCCGTCGAGCCGACCCCGGTGCAAACCCGTATCCTTATGGCCGCGTAACCACCCGCTCGCCCATCACGCGCCTCAATGCCGGAAGAATACGCAGGAAAACCCGATAGGCCCGCTCCAGCACCCAATGCCCCACCGCCGTGCGCCCCAGCCTTGCGGCCCAGTGCAGCGCGGGCAGGCGCGCCCATATCTCCACAAAGGCGCGGCCCCCGCTGACCAGCGTTCCCGCCGCATCGCGAACATGGAATTTTCCGGCGGCGGTTTCCGGCGTCAGGCCAGGGCCAAGCGAGGCGGCGTCGGCCCCTGTCAGATCAAACCAGTGGATACGCTCGGCTCCGCGCATCCGGTTATAGAGATCAATCTCCCACCCACAGATCGGGCACGTGCCATCGTAATAAACAGTGAGGTCGGGGGGCGTTTTCATAGGGCGTAGTCTATCCCGTGTCGCACGCAATGCCATGCGGCGGGGCGACGCTTTACACCCGCTTCCACAGATCGACAGTTCCGTCGCGTCCTCGCAGCGCCACCTGACCCACCGGCTCGAACCCGCCCCGCGCATCCATCCCCGCCGCATCAAGCAGGGCGTCGGAAACGACGATCCGTGCGCCTTCGGTTTTTGCCACTTCCTGAAACCGGCTGGCGGCGTTCACCACATCGCCGGACAACGTGACATGCGCCTGTGTCGCTCCGCCGAGGATCGAGGCGATCACCGTGCCGTAATGTGCGCCCACGCGGATGCCGAGGGGTGGTTCCCCCTGTTCAGCGAGCCGCTCGTTCAATGTTGCACATTCCGCGAATAGCCGGTCGATACAGGCCAGCGTATTGGCGGCATCTTCTGGGCTGGGGGTGGGTAGCCCAAAAACGATCATCGCCCCATCGCCTGCGTATTGTTCAACCACGCCGCGACTGGCGAGGGCCGCCCGTTCGATTCCGGCATGGAAATCACGCAGGAACTGTGCGGTTTTCTCTGGTCCCAATCGTGCGCTGCGCTCTGTAAACGCGGCGGCATCAATGAACAGGGCGGCGGCATCCTGTGCGCGTCCATCAAGGTCTGGGCGCGCACTGCCCGCAAGGGTCTCGGCCATCAAGGGGGATTGGTAACGCGCCAGATTTGTCGCCCGGTTCCGCTGTACGACACGTCGCGCCATTGCCCCTGCCAGCCCCGCTATTATGGCGGCGGCAAACAATGTCGTCGCATCCAGCCAGAGGAAGCGCGAGAAGCCCAGCATCAGCACAGCCCAGCCCCCCAGCCAGACCAGCACGGTCGCCCCCATAGCCAGCGCAGGCCGTTCCCGTGCCGCCGCAAACACTGCGACCAGCGCAATGAGTATACCAAGGGCGATGTCGAGCATCCACGTCACCCCATCCCGCCGTAGCGTCTGCCCGGCGATAATATTCGCGGTCAGCGTGGCGAGAGCCTCCACCCCCGGAAGGCGGCGGTCATAGGGGGTTGCCACCCGGTCGCCGAACCCTTGCGCCGTTGCGCCCACGAAGACGATTTTTCCATCGAAAGCGGCCTCTCCCGCATCCAGCAGCGAGATAGTCGGAATGGTGCTTTCCGGCCCAAAATAATTGATCGCCGCCGCGTTCTGTGCGTCGAGCGCGATCCGCCGGTTGCCGCTCAGGATCGCGTTCCCTGACAGTAGCGTCAGCGTCTCGCCCGTGGCCACCCGCAGGGCCGCAAGGGGCAACGCGGGGATTGTGGCACCCCCCGGCGCGGTCAGTGCCAGCGGCATCCGTCTTAGGGACCCATCCGGTTCAAGGGCGATATTCACATGCCCCAGTGTCGCGTTGCCAAGAAAGGCTTTATGCGGGCCAAGCGCGCCCGCGCCAATGGGGGGAGGCGGGTTTTGCACGATCCCGATGGCTGAACCCTGCAAGGCCATCGCAAGGGCGTCCCCGACGGTTGCTGTATTGCCGAGCGATACCGCGAGGATGGTATCCTCACGTTCTGCCAGAGCCTTGGCAAACGCTTCGTCCCCTTCTGAGGCACCCGGTAACAGCAGGTCGAACGCCACCACAAGCGCCCCCCGCTCCCGCGCTGCGATCAGGCCATCGGCAAGAGCGGAGCGCGGCGGTGGAAAGGCGTCCAGACCCGCGAGCGTTTTATCGTCGATAGCGAGGATCGCAATATCCGGGGGAGGCATGAGGGGGCCGCGAAATGTGAAGCGCAGATCGAGCAGACGTCCCTCGATACCGGCGGCGATCCCACCAGTATCTGCCGGTCGCCAAAGTCCGATCATCAGCGCAACGCAAAGAGAAAAGAGGATCGCAAGCTGGAAAGGTTTCATACGCGCTTCTGTTGGTGTCGAAAGTCAGCGTCTGCCCTGTATGCGTCGAGGCACTGTTCTTCGTCTGAACAATCCCCATACCTTCGCGCAGAGCAAGTCAAGGGCTGGACTGGATCGCAGATTACTCCCACCCCGGCCCAAGTCGCTTTGCAAGCTTTATCCTGCGGCCCTCACCCCATGTCTTGACGTTTCCGGCATTGCTTGCCGCTGTTACGTCGATCCCTTCACCCGGTTTCAGCAACCCGCCTCCCTGCGCAGCGAGCACGGCAACCGACCCTTCGCGCACGAACACTGCTGTGGCCCTGCCCTTCACTTCGACCAGCCATTCCGTTGAGCGGACCGAGGCCACCGCGCTCGGCGTGCGCACTTCAAATCGCCGTTTGCCCACGATTGGCAGAATGAACCCCGCCAGTCCGCGCAGCATTCGCGCGGCATAGCCTTCGGTTTCCGATGCTCCGTTCAAAGTGCCCAGATCAATTTCGGTCTCATCTGCAATGACTGCGCGCATCCCGTCATCGCAGGTGATTGTAATCCGCGTATCGGGGCCGGTGACAATCCGGTCGTTATTGAAGATGCGATACCCGATCTGCCCACCCTGATCTTCACCGCCGCGCAACACCTGTAATGACGGGCCATCTATAGCCGAGATCGTGCAAAGACGGATCGATTCCGCCGCCACAGGAGTTGTTATGAAAAGAGCGGCAAGGACCGCGATGTATCGTCGTGCCATGGTCCTGCCGCTCCGCTCTGGTTATGAATACGCGAAATCGATCATCGCCCGCATCGACATGCGCGGGCCGAACTTCATGCCAGCAAGCTGCACACCATCCCCCCCATTGGGCACATCGGGGTCGTAATCCAGCCCTTTGCCGGTCGCATCGCGATAATGGTCCAGCAGGCCCATCAGAACCTCGCCCACGATCCGCCCGCCCACGGGGCCAAGTCGATCACCGCCCGTCGATTGCTTTTCGTGTTCCTCCTGCAAATTCTTGCTGGCGAACCCTTTGCCGTATGTTGCGGCCTCCATGAGAATATAGAGCCAGAGCGGTGTTTCCGGCAGGGCGTATTCGCCGGAGAGTTTTTTCTGTAGCTTCTTGATCTCGGTGGGCAACCCGGTCGTATCCGGCCCGATCATATCGTCTTCGGTCATCGCCTGACCATAGGCGATATGCACCCCGTCCGCGATCATGCGTCTTGCAATCGACTCGCCTGAAGGCAGACGAAAGATGCGGCCACGCATCAGATTGCGCGACGCAAGCGAGCGTTCTTCCCCTGCAAAATCTGGCAGTTGGAACAGCGGTTCGGGTAGGAACGGATCAATCTTGTGCGCGAATTGCTCTGCCGTTTTGTCCTGCGCCACGAAGAACCAGTCCCAGTCACAAAGCTGACCGGCGGGGATTGCGTGAAAGCCGCGTAATTCCTCGTCGAACAGCTTTTTGTTCCCGCTGCCCGCATTCACGACATACGCATCGCGCACGGTGGAGTGGCCATACCGATACGCCGCGACCGAGAATTCCACGGGCATGAAGGGACGCTCTGGCCAGCCTTTCTCTCCATCGAAACCGTTCGGGAAATAATAATGCCGTCCCTGCGTCGCGATGGCCTGAAGCATATCCAGCCCGATAACACGATAGAGGAAATCCTCCAAAATCACGCGGTGATAGTAATGCGTGGTCGTATCGCGTGCTTTCTCGAACAACTCCTCGTTGTCATTGATGCCTTTCGCGTGCAGGTAATCGACGCATTTATTGTGAAAGCGGATGACGGCGCCTTGCACCTGTGCGACGAAGATATTTTCATCATTGCGCGGATCACCAATGATCGCACGGCCCGCGCTGTTCCGTTGCAGGTCATTGCGGCCTGTGCCGGTGAAGCTGTCACCCTCAATGATCTTTGCGCTCTCCCATCCCTCACCATTGGTCTGGTAGAGATAGGGGCTGGCCTCGCGCCCCCCGCCGTATACGCAGTCGAGATCGAGATTGGGCGTGCGCGCGTTTTCCAGCGCGGCATTGATCTGCGGTGAAGAGAATTTCGATTGTACGTCCAGCGTAATGTCATGGTCGATGAACTGGCCGAGAAAGGTGATCCCGGCGGGGGCGAGTGAGTTACGTTTGCCCGCACTGGGACCGTTCTTCGTTTCCAGCGGTCCCCCTTTCGCACCGAGGCGACGCAGCTCGTAACGGGGCAGGGGGTTGGGTTGCAGCTTTTCGACCCCATCCTCCGTTTTGCCCTCACCGATAACGAACATGCGACCGAAGCGACCATCGGATTCCTCATCTACCCGCTCGCTGGAAAAGTCGTTCACCTGATAGAGACCCGGATTCTTGCCCGGTGCGCCATGGGCGCCAAGTTGACGGTTATTCATGCTATTTCTCCCTGAGAACTCGTAAAAAAGGTAAAAATCGCGCCGAAAAAACTCATTCGGCACACCCGACTTTTTTAAATCGGTTTGTATTCAGGTAGCTGATGCATAACATAACATAGTGTACACTTAAAGATAAATACCACCAAGAGGCGAGTCGCGGGCGTGGTGAAATCCGGGGTCGCGACAACGGGCGGCGCGCCCTATACTTGTTCCAATCCCTCGCAACGGAGCCACCCATGACCACCAAGCCTGCTCTCACGATCTATCTTGCCGCTCCGCGCGGATTTTGCGCTGGGGTCGATCGGGCAATCAAGATGGTCGAGATGGCGCTGGAGAAATTCGGCGCGCCCGTCTATGTGCGCCACGAAATCGTGCATAATCGGTTTGTTGTGGATGGCTTGCGTGACAAGGGCGCGATCTTTGTTGAGGATCTGGATGATTGCCCACAGGATCGCCCCGTCATCTTCTCGGCCCATGGCTCGCCCAAATCAGTCATTGAAGCTGCTAAAAACCGCGATATGTTCGCTGTTGATGCTGTCTGCCCGCTGGTGACAAAAGTGCATATGGAAATCATCCGCTTGCACCGACAGGGCTACGAGATAGTCCTGATCGGCCATACGGGGCATGTCGAAGTGATCGGCACGATGGGGCAATTACCACCCGGTGCTGTCTCGTTGGTGGAAACGGTGGAGGATGTTGCCGCATTGGTTCCGGCGAACCCCGAAAAGCTGGCCTATGTTACCCAGACCACCCTTTCGGTCGATGACACGGCGGAAATCATAAGCGCGCTGAAATCCCGCTTCCCCGCCATCCTCGGCCCCGGCAAGGAAGACATTTGCTATGCCACCACCAACCGGCAGGCATCGGTCAAGGCCATCGCCCCGAAGATTGATGCGCTTGTCGTTATCGGTGCGGAAAACTCTTCCAACTCCAAACGATTGGTTGAAGTCGGCGCAAAGGCAGGCTGTGATTACGCTGTCCTCGTCCCCCGTGCGGCGGCGATAGACTGGGCGAAGTTCAGGGATGTCTCTGCCGTCGGCATCACCGCCGGTGCCAGCGCCCCCGAAGTGCTGGTGACAGAAGTAGTCGATGCTTTTCGCGAACGGTTTGATGTGACTGTCGAGATCGTGGAAACGGCGGTGGAGAACATCGAGTTCAAAGCCCCAAGAATCCTGCGGGAGCCTGCGTGATGGCTTCTCCGCTTTCTTCGCCACCCCGTGCGACCTACCGTGATGTACTGAATGCTCCGCCCAATATGGTGGCGGAAATCATCAACGGTACGCTCCATACCCAGCCCCGCCCTGCCCCCCGGCA
>CALFFK010000101.1 GCA_937957975.1 uncultured Neomegalonema sp. | reverse complement strand
GCAAATGTATCGTGATGCTGGATGGTGGCCCCTTGGGCATCGAATGGACCGAAAAAGGCACCGTCACAATGACCGGCCCCGTCGCGCATAGTTTCACGGGCGACTTTGGCCCCGATATTCTGGCGCAGGCCGAACGCGAGCGACGGGCCGCATAAAAAAAAGGTGCTGGCATCACACCAGCACCCAAATTCAGACCGTCAGAGCGGAAAACCCGCGCTCACATATTCGGGTAATTCGGCCCTTCGCCACCCTGCGGGGTGGTCCAGACGATGTTTTGCGACGGGTCTTTGATGTCGCATGTCTTGCAGTGGACGCAGTTCTGATAGTTGATCTGGAACTTGTCCTTGCCAGTATCATCCTTGATGAATTCGTACACGCCCGCCGGGCAATACCGCTGCGATGGCCCTGCATATTGGGCCAGGTTTACGTCTACGGGCACACTGTCGTCTTTCAGCAGCAAGTGCGGACGCTGGCCTTCCTGATGATTCGTGAAGCTGTAGGCGACGTTGGTGAGGCGGTCGAAGCTGAGTTTTCCGTCGGGTTTCGGATACTCGATAGGCTCATAATCGCTTGCCTTGCCCGTGCTTTCTGCATCCGATTTCCCGTGCCTGACCGTGCCAAACAGGCTCGCCCATGTTCCGAGGCGATTCTGCAATTGCATATCAAGGCCACCCAGACCAAGGCTGGCCATCATGCCATAGCGGGACCACATCGGTTTGACATTGCGAACAGGATAGAGATCGCGCTTGATGGCGCTGTCCTGAATCGTACCCTCGAATTCGATCAGGTCATCGCTTGAGCGCCCATTTGCCAGGGCTTCCGCGATTTGTTCAGCGGCCAGCTTGCCTGAGATCATGGCGTTGTGGTTGCCCTTGATGCGTGGCACGTTCACCAGACCCGCCGAACACCCGACGATCAGGCCACCCGGAAAGCTCATTTTGGGCCGCGATTGCCAACCACCCTCCACGATGGCCCGCGCACCATAGGCGACGCGTTTGCCGCCCTCCAACAGGTCTGCGATCATCGGGTGGTGCTTGAACCGCTGAAATTCCATGTAGGGAAAGACGTAAGGGTTTGCATAATTCAGGTGGACGACAAAGCCGACATAGACCTGATTATTATCGAGGTGATAAACGAAGCTGCCCCCGCCCGCGTTCTTGCCGAGCGGCCAGCCCATCGTATGAAGAACCTGGCCCTGCTTGTGTTTTTCGGGTTTGACTTCCCACAGTTCTTTCATGCCGAGGCCGTATTTCTGCGGCTCCGCATTCTTGTCGAGTTCGTATTTTGAGATGATCTGCTTGGCGAGAGAGCCGCGCACGCCTTCGGCAATCACGACGTATTTACCCAGCAATTCCATACCCGGCTCATAATCCGGTCCCGGCTCGCCGTTCTCATCCAGGCCGAATTCGCCCGCGATCACACCCTTCACAGTGCCGTTCTTGTCCATGACGAGTTGTGATGCTGCAAAGCCGGGGAAGATTTCAACTTCCAGCGCCTCGGCCTGTTCCGCCATCCAGCGGCAGACATTTCCCATCGAGACGATGTAATTACCGTGATTGTTCATCAGCGGTGGCATCATGGCGTTGGGCAGGCGCATCGAGCCATCCGGTCCCAACACCACGAATTTGTCATCCGTGACAGGCACATCAAGCGGTGCGCCCTTTTCTTTCCAGTCAGGGATCAGCGCATCAAGGCCGCAAGGATCAAGCACAGCGCCGGAGAGAATATGCGCGCCTACTTCGGAGCCTTTCTCCAGCACGACCACCGAAAGATCGGGGTTCACTTGCTTGAGCCGAATTGCGGTGGACAGGCCCGCTGGACCCGCCCCCACGATCACGACGTCATAGTCCATCGATTCCCGTTCGACTGCCTCGGCCATATCTGTGGTCCCTTGCGCGTATGGATGCTGAATTGCGCGGTGTTATGGGGGAGACGGGGCCATGCGGTCAATCGGAACGTAGGGGCAGGTGGCGCGGCTATTACGACCCGGACGGAAGCGTCCTGACTTTCACGCCGGGATTCGGGATCGACGTAGAGGTCGGAGCCGTGGTGGAGCCGGTCCCTGAAAACCCGAACAGGCGATCAAAAAATGACGGCTCTGTTGCCCCGTTTTTCTGTACCGCACCGTTTTTCTGCCTGTTTTTCGCGAATTCCTTGGCCAACTCTTCCGAGCGGCTATTGCTGTCTCCTCCGCCCTTTGCGTGGACGTCAGATGATGCAGTTGCGGCCAGTCCCGCGACGAATACTGCTGACAGGATAATGGGCAGGGTTTTCATGGCGTCCTCCATATCGATGATAAGATACCACATAGGGCACCAATCCGGGCCTTTCCGCTCACGTTGAACCACGGTTAAGACATCTCGTCGTGAGCATGGATTGGAAGCCTGTTGGTCTTGCTTGATGCAAAACAACGATAAGGCTTTACCCGTCGTTCAACCCACAGGCTTATTCTGGGGGCTGGCAAGGGGGTAAGCATGAATTGCGAGTATTGTGGCGCGGCCAACGAAGCGATGGCGCTTTCCTGTGTGAAATGTGGGGCGCCCCGTACCACGCCTCTTGCCGAACCTGCGGGAACCGCAGCGACAATTTATGAACAGATCGGGCGGGCGGTTGTGAACCGTGAGCCGAACGAAGCCCTTGATCGCATCCTTGCCGTGGGTGAGCGCAAAGGCGCTCCGCCCACCGAGCAAAAGATCGCTCGTGCGGGCAAGGTATTGTTCTGCCTGTTTATTCTATGGAAGTTTCCCAGTATTCTTCTGCCGCTTGCGACGTTTGGCTTCATGTTTTTTATGTGGATTTATCTGCCGTATATGGGACTTCGGCGGTTACTGTCCTGGCTGTCATCCTGAGACAGGTATTTCCTGACTGCCCCTGCAGCTCTCTTCGAATAGGTGGAGAGCGGGAATGATTGGACGCATCATCCGCTTTCGCGGATGATGGTATCGTGTTTGGTGGCGTCAGTTATCCAGGAACGACCGCAGCTTCCGCGACCGTGACGGATGCTTCAGTTTCCGCAGTGCTTTCGCCTCGATCTGGCGGATGCGTTCGCGGGTAACGCTGAACTGTTGACCGACTTCCTCCAGCGTGTGGTCGGTGTTCATGCCGATGCCAAAGCGCATCCGCAGCACACGTTCTTCACGGGGGGTCAGTGAGGCGAGGACGCGGGTGGTGGTGTCCTTCAGGTTCGACTGGATGGCCGAATCCAGAGGCAGGATCGCGTTCTTGTCCTCGATGAAATCACCAAGCTGGCTGTCTTCCTCATCACCAATGGGTGTTTCCAGCGAAATTGGTTCCTTGGCGATCTTCATCACCTTGCGGACCTTCTCCAGCGGCATCTGGAGCTTTTCAGCCAGTTCCTCTGGTGTCGGTTCGCGCCCGATTTCGTGCAGCATCTGACGGCCTGTTCGGACCAGCTTGTTGATCGTTTCGATCATATGCACCGGGATACGGATCGTGCGGGCCTGATCCGCGATAGAGCGCGTGATCGCCTGTCTGATCCACCAGGTTGCATAGGTCGAAAACTTATAGCCGCGCCGATACTCGAATTTGTCCACGGCCTTCATCAGGCCGATATTGCCTTCCTGGATGAGATCGAGGAACTGCAAGCCACGGTTCGTGTATTTTTTCGCAATCGAAATCACGAGGCGCAGGTTGGCTTCAACCATTTCCTGCTTGGCCTGCCGGGCTTCTTTCTCGCCCTTCTGGACTGTCTGTACGATACGGCGATATTCGGTAATATCGACGCCGACCAGTCGCCCGACCTCCGCAATCCCTTCGCGGATTTCGGTGACTTTCTCGCCATCGATTTCGACCATCTTGGCCCAGCCCTTGCCGGACAATTTGCCGACGCGCTCGACCCAGCCGGGATCAAGCTCGAAGCCCTGATATTCAGCGATAAATTCGGGGCGCTTGACCTTGTGCTTGTCCGAAACCTTTACGAGCTGGCTTTCCAGCCCCATCAGGCGGCGGTTGATCCCGTAAAGCTGATCGACCAGCGTTTCGATACGCTGGTTGTTCAGGTGCAGACTATCGACCTTTTGCACCAACTCGCTGCGAAGGCGCTGATACGCCAGTTCCTGCTTGGCCGTGAATTTCGAGGATTTCGATGTCGCGGCGGCGAGGCGCTCCTGCTGCATCTTGCGAAGGCCCTGGTAAGCATCCGCAATCTCGCCCAGCGTTTCGAGAGCCTTTGGCTTGAGTTGCGCTTCCATGGCCGACAATGACAAGGTGTTATCGTCGAAATCATCGTCATCGTCGTCAGGTTTTTCTTCGGCCTCCTCGCCGTTCTCGGCGCGCTCGGCTTCCTTTTTCTTTTCTTCTTCCTCGGCGCGCTTTTTCTCTTCCTCTTCGGCCTTGGTTTTCTCGGCCTCGACCTTCGCGTTTTCGATCCGCTGGGATTCGGGAATCGACCCGGCATTGGGGTCTTCGAAGGTCTTGCCGAAAGTGGCATCAAGGTCGATGACGTCGCGGAGGAGAATATCCCCCTCGATCAGTTCCTCGCGCCAGATCGTGATGGCCTGGAAGGTAAGGGGGCTTTCGCAGAGACCCCCGATCATCGTATTGCGTCCGGCCTCGATACGCTTGGCGATGGCGATTTCGCCCTCGCGGGACAGCAACTCTACCGACCCCATTTCGCGCAGGTACATGCGCACAGGATCGTCCGTGCGGTCCACGACCTCGGTTGTGCTGGCGGAGGTGGTCAGCTCGCGTGAACTGGACTCGCCCGGCTTGTCGCCTTTCGGCGCTTCTTCTTCGCCACTGTCTTCATCGACGACATTGACGCCCATTTCGGACAGCATGGACATGACGTCTTCAATCTGGTCGGGCGAAACCTTGTCCGGGGGCAGGACACGATTCAACTCGTCATAAGTGATCGTCCCCTTGGCCTTGGCCGAGGCGATCATCTTCTTGACCGTCGATTGGCTCATGTCGAGGACAGGAGCCTCCCCACCTGCGGGGGAATCGGGTTCTGCGTTGACGTCTTTAGCGGCCATGGTCACTCTCTCGTCATCTCGCCAGCGCCGTCATCCTGGCGCGTTCCGCCGTTTTGGCGGTTAGTCTTTATTCTTGCGCTTCTTCCACAATTCGCGGTCGATGAAGCCCTGCACGCTCCCGCTTTCGGCTTCACCGATTGCGGGCATTACCTTTTCGAGCGCTGCGCGATGCGCGGCCCGTGCCGCGACCATCCGCTGGAAAGCCCGTTCGTCTCCGTCTCGTGTGAAACTATGCTCCGCATCCCGTCTTTCCACTTCCCGTGCGCAGATCGCAATGTGACGATCCAATGCTGACGTTAAATGGTCACTGTCCGGTGAATCTCCCGTAAAGTCGGCAAGTTGCTCGAACAGAGCGGTACAATCGGGTCTCAATCGTCGCCGGATCTCCGTATGGAGCGTGGAGACTGTCATAACGGTCTCCGGGATGGCGATATCAAAGAAGGCTGATATGAGAGCAGAGCGAATCGAGTCAAGGTCGCGATTCGCAAATTCTGACTCCGCGAGCGAATCGCCACACTCTTGTATGGCTTCGGGGGAGGCAAGGGCGAGCCGCAGGATTTGATGTTCGAGGGCATCCCGGAAGTTTGGTATGCCACCAGCCACGAGTGCCGAATGACGTGTTTCAGTTCGCGCCGGTGCAGGGGGTGCGAACTTTCCCCACCCCTTGTTACTGCCGGAATTCTGCGGTTTCCAGGCATCCCTGGTGGTTGTAAATAGATCGCGGCGCCATTCCTTGAACTGGGTTTCGTAATGATGCCGCACGCCCTGATCGGCGATCCCGCCAAGCAAGGCCCGCACCCGTGTATCGAAAGCCGCGCGCCGTTCAGGTGTGTCGAGAGATTGTTTCTCCGTTTCGCACCGCCACAGAAAACGTGATAGCGGTTCGGCGCTTTCGATCACCGAATCAATGCCAGACCGTCCCTTTTCGCGAATCAGGTCATCGGGGTCCTTTCCTTCCGGCATCAAGGCGAAAAACAACGTTTTGCCGGGTTGTAGCAAGGGCAGTGCGAGTTCTGCCGTCCGGGCCGCCGCGCGCAGCCCCGCCACGTCGCCATCAAGGGCGATGACGGGCTCATCCACTGCGCGCCATATCAGGGCAAGCTGGTCTGCGGTCAGGGCCGTACCGAGCGGTGCAACCGCTGCCTCCAGACCGGCCTGATGCAGCGCGATGACGTCCATGTAGCCTTCGGCAACGATCATGCGCTGGCCCTTGCCGGCCGCTGCTCTGGCGGGGCCGAAATTATAGAGCGTGCTGCGTTTCGAGAAGAGGGGGGTTTCCGGTGAATTGAGATATTTTGCCCGCGCATCCTCCCGCATCGCCCGTCCACCAAAAGCAATCACACCCCCCCGTTGGTCGCGGATGGGAAAGAGAATACGTTCGCGGAATATATCGTAGGCCGATCCTCCTTCGTTGCTGCCGACCAGCCCGGCTTCCGCCAGAATCCCCTGTGCAAAGCCCTGCCCACGCAGCGTCTCGCCCAGCGCATTTCCGCCCGGCGCATAGCCGATTCCAAATTCCTCGATGGTTTTTGCGTCCAGCTCCCGCCGTTCAAGATAGGCCCGCGCATCGCGCGCTGCTGCACCGCCTAGCTGTGCGCGATAAAAGCGTTGTGCGGCCTCCATAGCTTCCGACAGGCCTTTGCGCTTTTCCTGCTTTTCTTTCGCGTGAGCATCCCGGACCGGAGGCTGCATCCCGGCTTCACGGGCGAGCAGATCAACTGCTTCGTCAAAACGCAGGTTATCGTTTCTCATCACGAAGCCGATCACATCGCCCTTCTCGTGACAGCCGAAGCAGTAGAAAAACCCCTTGCGGTCCTCGACATGAAAGCTTGGGGTCTTTTCGCCGTGGAAAGGACAACAGGCCCAGTAATCCCCCCGTGCCGGGTTGGATTTGCGCACATCCCAATCCAGTCGCTTGCCAATGGCCTCCGCAATGGAGACCCGCGCGCGAAGTTGGTCAAGGTATCCGGTGTCGATGGCCATGGATGAGAGATGCGCTCTCATTGACCGATTCGCAAGGCGGCCTTACCCCTCCAGAAGGGTTGTTTCTACGATCTGGCGCAACGCGGCCCAATCTTCTGCCCTATGCTGTGCTGCGTCAATATCTGTGAGCCAGCCGCGCAGGGCGTCATCTCCAACAAAATGGATGCGCGTTACCTCCGGCGCATCCGCTGCCGATGATGCGAGCTGTGCGGGGGAATCGTCAATGAAGGCCATGCGTTCGGCCCGATCAAAAAGCCAGCGCAGGGCTGGTCCTTTTGGGCCGGCATTGGCCACCACAGGATAATCAATTCCGTGACCGGCAAGATTCCTGACCCGATCTTCTCGCGCATAGAACGGTACATTCGTCAGGATCACGATCTGCACACGCTCTGATAACATGCGCAAGGCATCTGCTGCACCGGGGTAGGCCCGCTGGTGGCGGGTTTGCGTTTCAAAAAACCCCCGGAAAAGAATATTGAAATCTTCCTTGCTTGCTTCGGTTCCATCCGCCCGCCAGAGCGCGCCATCCAGCTTGTATCCGGTCAGGCGCAAGTCGAAGTTGTTTTCGCGGGCATACTCGCCTAGGTGTCCGGCCAGACCGACGATTACCTCATCCACATCGACTGCAAGCAGGGGCTTCCCGATGTCGATATTCAGGGTCATGAGTTGCTCGGCGACATTTTCGTGCAGCCCTTTGGGCGCTGTCATGTCCATTCAGGTGTGTCTCCACCGGGCAGCGCCCGCCGTGCTACCGCCACATCCTCTGGCGGTATTGCCTGTGTCGTGGCGAACCCGATGACACGCGCATCGTCCTGCATGAGAAAGTCGAGCACGAATCCCAGAAATTCAGGGTCCATTGCCCGCGCCCGTACATCGGCGGCATCGGTACCCGCCTGGTTGAGGAAAGCCCCGAAAAGGTCTTCATCAATGGCGATATGAGACAACGCCTGCAATCCGGTCACGATGGCCTGTTCGCGCGTCATGGTGTGTTGCTTTGTTGTCACTTCTGCTTCCGGTTGCTCTGTCTGGGATTTGACGTGGTATGTGATACCATCGGCTGATAAACGGGAAAGACTTAATTAACCTATGATAACGTATCGTCCGGCTATACAGCGAGACCCCGTGGTGGGGCCGAGAGTTCTGGAGCGCTACGCATGACAAAAACGGTTCTGATTGTCGAAGACAACGAACTTAACATGAAGCTTTTCCATGACTTGCTCGATGCGCAGGGGTACCGTACCCTTCAGACCCAGAACGGGATGGAGGCGCTGGAAATCGCGCGTAACGAAGGGCCGGATTTAATCCTTATGGATATCCAGTTGCCGGAGGTTTCCGGGCTGGAAGTCACAAAATGGCTCAAGGAAGAAGATGAATTGCGACACATTCCGGTGGTCGCGGTCACAGCCTTCGCCATGAAGGGTGATGAAGAAAAAATTCGCGATGGCGGCTGCGAAGATTATATTGCAAAACCAATCGCGGTTGCGGATTTTTTGGCGACAGTAAAACGTTTCCTTGACTAGTCACTCGTAATACTCGCCCCTGCAAGTGAGCTGGAGAGAGGTCGTAGATCATGTCAGCGCGTATTTTAGTCGTGGACGATATCCTGCCGAACGTGAAATTGCTCGAAGCAAAACTCATGTCGGAATACTATTCTGTCCTGACCGCGAGCAATGGGTTCGAGGCAATTGAGGTTGCCAAAGCCGAGCAACCCGACCTGATCCTGCTCGATGTTATGATGCCGAAAATGGATGGGTTTGAGGCTTGTAAACGCCTGAAAGCCGATCCAATGACAGCCCATATCCCGGTTGTGATGGTGACGGCGCTCGATCAACCCACGGATCGTGTGCGCGGCCTGGAAGTGGGCGCTGACGATTTTCTTACCAAGCCCGCCAATGACCTCGCATTGTTTGCCCGTGTCCGCTCGCTTGTGCGGGTCAAGATGATGATTGATGAGTTGCGTTTACGTGACGAGACGTGCCGCGAACTTGGATTCGAATCGGGATTTGCCGATATTTCCGACGATATGCTCAAAGGTCGCGTTCTGATCGTGGATGACCGGACCAGTGCTGCACGGAGTCTGGCAACGACAATTTCCGGTCGCCTGGGTATCGAATGCGAAATCGTTGATAATCGCGACGATGCCATGGCACAGGTACAGAAACAGATGAGCGAAATCGTTCTCATCAACTCCAGCCTCGAAAGTTATGACGGACTGCGCCTGTGCTCTGAAATCCGTTCGCATCCCGATTCACGACACTCCGCCATTGTATTGATGGTGGACCATAACGATTTCAAAACGATCTCGGCGAGCCTCGACCTCGGCGCGAACGATTACGTCATGCGCCCTGTGGACGATAACGAACTGGTGGCGCGGTGTCGGTCGCAACTACGCCGTCTGTGCTACGCAGATCGTCTGCGTGATAATGTGCATAACAGTCTCAAACTGTCTGTAACCGACGAACTGACAGGCCTTTATAACCGTCGTTATGCAATGCCACATCTCAAGGCGTTGATCGAGCGGGCGCAGGTAGATGGCAGCGACCTTGCCGTTGCATTGCTGGACATCGATTCCTTCAAGGCAGTAAATGACACTTATGGCCATGCTGTCGGCGATGAGATTCTGAAGGAGTTTGCCGCCCGCTTGCGCGTAAATCTGCGCGGTATGGACATGACAGCACGAATCGGCGGTGAGGAGTTTCTGGGCATAATGTCCGAAACCGACCTGGACGGAGCGGGCATCGTGGCTGAAAGATTGCGGGCGACAATCGCCGGGAAACCTTTCAAGATCACGCATCCCGAAAAGGATGCGCTCGACATAACTGTCAGTATCGGGGTCGCCATGATGTCATCGACGCAGATGACGCCTGATGCTATGCTTCAGATGGCGGATGAGGCTCTCTATCGCTCCAAGCGCGAGGGCCGTAACCGGGTTACGTTTGCCCCATCCTCTGTGGCCGCGTAAAATGTATGGGCGGCATTTTTTGCTGCCCAATACCTCTTACTTCTTCTCAGCTTCCCGGCGCTTCCGTGCACGCTCGCGCCAATAGGCCGTCTGCTCATCCAGCCGCATGAGGGCGAGGTCTGCGACAGCCTTGCGCTCGGTGGCGGTTAATGTCGCAAGAAATCCCGCAATATCGCTATTTTGCTTCATGCGCAGGGCCGTGCGTGCCTCGATTTCGCGCTGTTGCGCATCGCGCAGAGCTTCCACATCGAAGGGGTCAGCCCGTAAAGCGGCATCGACTTCCCGCCGTATCGCATTGATCCCGCGCCATTCCTGCCCCATTCCTTTACGGATTTCGGCCCAGTAGGCGCGAATGTCGTCGTGTCGATCTTCCGGTAAGGCTTCCATCATCACACGTGGATGAAGGGAATATCCGCGCGACGCATTCGCCCGTTTTACCGTTTCGTCCGGCTCGGAGAAAACCTGTCCTCCGATCAGACCGATCAGGAACAGGTTTACCGCCAATGACGCCAAAAAGGCAGGCTTGAGCCACGCACGACGCGGAGCGGACGCGGGGTTTGTCATAAAAGAGCCTCTGAACCGAGCAGCAGATCGCTATCATCCTCCATCGCGAAGGCGAAGTCGATCACGCCAATTTCCTGCACTGTTCCGTTGGAAGCGGGTGCGAGCACGCTTTCCTCGATATTTGTTCCCATGACGAAGCCGAGCGCAAGGCACGCCGCGAGCGCCAGACCGGGCCGAAAGATCGGGGTGTTCCCGAACAGGCGCACGAGCCAGCCATCACGCACGGGCGCAGGGGCGGTAAGCTCGACCTGTGCTTCCCCGGCTACTGTTGCCGCATCGGCAAGTACCCGGCTGAGAAGGGCATTGGAGGGTTGCGGGCCTTCCCAGAGATCAAGCATCGCATCGAGCGAAGCGGCTTCTTCCAGCATTGTGCGTGCGGCTGCCGATCCGGCCAGCAATGCCCGTGCCGGCGCCTGATCCTCTTCGGGCCAGCCGTCAATCTTCGCACCGTAAGCCATGGCGCGTTCTTCGAAATCTTCGATTGTCATCGCGGTAATCATATCCATCACCATCATTCTTCCAGCAACATTGCCCGCTGTCCTGCGAGTTTGTCACGTAATGCCCGGCGTCCCCTCGAAAGAAGGGATTCAACCGCCTCGACGCTTACGCCGAGGATTTCCGCCGTTTCGTCATTTCCGCGCTCTTCAAAGTGGCGCAGTTGTATTGCTGCCCGTTGACGTTCCGGCAGGGCAGCAATCGCGCTTTTCAAGGTCGAAAGGCGTTCATCGGCCTCCATCCCATCCTGCGCAGAAGCCCGGTCGTCCACTGGTTCTGCAACCTCGTCCAGCGATGAGGATTTTCTTTTACGCAGGCGGTCATAACAGAGATTTAGCGCGACCTTGTGCAACCAGGTTGAAAACTTCGCCCGGCCTGGTTCCCATTTTGCGGCGTTGCGCCATGCGCGCATCATCGCTTCCTGCGCCACGTCTTCGGCCTCTGCCGTGTCGCGCAGCATTCGCGTGGCGAGGGCGAGAACCCGGCCCAGATGACGCTCGGACAACAGGCGGGCCGCAGACTGATCGCCATCGGCGAAGCGCACGATCAGCGTGTCGTCGTCCTCCGCATCGACATCAACAGAGGCGGCGCTTGCCGTCTCGACCATCGTCACGCCCCCTTGCCAGCGTCGTATTTGTCCACCCCCGAACCCGACGGTAGATCCCGTAGCGATTCCGGCATTCATCTGCCTGCTCCGTTCGTCGCTTCTTGCAGGGTGACGATTCCATCGCCATTAGCATCCGCGTCGCGAAACATTGCCATCATCTGCGCGTCCAGTTCCTGCAAGGTCAGTGTCTCCGACCCGAAACCGGAATCGGGGCCACGACCAGACCGACCTTTCTGCAACTCATCCAGCGAGAGCATCCCGTCACCATTCATGTCAAGCCGTGCGAGGCGTCTGCGGGCGCGTTGTTTCGCCACTTCCTGCATCTCGCTGATGTCCAGAGTCCCGCTTTTGTCTGCATCGGCGCGATCAAAACGAATCTTGAGCCGGTTGTCCCGACTTTTGTTCCTTTCGCCTGTTGTGACTTTCCCGTCGCCATTGAGATCCAGCGCATTGAAGCGGGCGGCGGCGGCGGCGCGTATCTCCTGCACGGTGAGTGTTCCGCTTGCATCAAGATCAATCTGCTCAAACAGCCGGTCGAGACGCTGTGCGCTATTGCCTTGTTTTGCAAATGTATTTCCAGCCGCGAGTAGCGTTATCGCTGCAATACAGCCAAGGAGCCGAGTCATTCGTTTCATCGCACTTGCCTCCGTCATTCTCGCTTTCGTGATCCTGATACGCAACGGAACAAACTTTCCGTCGCTGGAATGACAAATATTTCTGACCCTTGGCGACATGACGACGCAAGGGCATCCCTGTGCTTTCTGAATCGCGCTTGTGCGCTGTAGACTGGAGGCACAACGATTTTACGGAGAGCGCGTCGATGTCTTCCGATCATCAGGAACGGAGGCTACCCCCCGTACTTCTGAAGGGGCTTGCCCGCAAATGCCCCCGTTGTGGCGAAAGCGCGTTGTTCAGCGGCTATCTCAGCGTCCGCGAATCCTGCGATGTGTGCGATCTGGAGTTTCACCATCACCGTGCTGATGATATGCCCACATGGATGACGATCCTGATCGTTGGCCATATCGTCGTGCCTTTGATGCTGACCACTGCGACGGGTTATAATTGGCCTGATTGGGTGCATATGACCCTCTGGCCAGCGCTCGTGCTGATCCTGTCTCTCACGATTCTGCCGTTCGCCAAAGGGTTCGTGATCGCGCTGCAATGGGGGCTGAGGATGCATGGATTCTCACGATATTCCTAGGTACTGTGCTTGACCCGTCCTTGGCTTCCGGGGCAAAGGGAGGGCATAGTACGAACATCGGGAGCAGCGCATGACGGAAAGTCACGGAACCGCCGATCTGGAACGAGTTATGCGGATGATCCCACATCGCGCACCTTTCCTGATGATCGACAAGGTGCGCGACATCAGGAAAGGTGAGTTTGCCATTGGGGTGAAGAATGTGACGGCGAATGAACCACATTTCGCAGGCCACTTCCCTGGAAAGCCGATCATGCCCGGCGTCTTGATCGTTGAGGCAATGGCCCAGACGGCGGCGGTTATGGTGGTCGAGACCTTGAATATGATCGACAAGGGTATGCTTGTCTATTTTATGACTGTAGACAAGACGCGCTTTCGAGCGCCTGTCGTGCCGGGTGATGTGTTGGAACTGCATGTCACGGTCCAGCGTCACAAGGGTAATGTCTGGCGCTTTGCGGGGCGGGGAATGGTTGATGATCGCCTCTGCGCCGAAAGTGAGTTCAGCGCGATGATCGTCGATCCCGCGTGATTTCTGCTGCAAGAACCGAACGGAAACGATAATGGCAATAGCTGAAACTGCGCAGATTCACGCTTCGGCTATTGTCGAGGACGGGGCGTTCATTGGCGAAAAGGTGCAAGTTGGGCCTTACGCAATCATTGGCCCTGAAGTTCGGTTGGAGGAGGGCGTGCGTATCGATTCGCATGCCGTCGTGACTGGCAGAACGACGATTGGGAGGGGTACGCAGGTTTTTCCTTTCGCATCACTCGGCGCAGCACCGCAGGACATCAAGTTCAAAGGCGAACACACCACGCTGGAAATTGGTGAAAACGTCAGGATTCGTGAAAATGTCACGATGAATCCTGGCACCGAAGGCGGAGGCGGCGTCACGCGTGTTGGGGACAATTGCCTCTTTATGGTTGGCACGCATGTCGCCCATGATTGCCTTGTTGGGGCGAATGTCATCGCCGCCAATAACGCCACGCTTGCGGGGCATGTCGAAGTCGGTGATTTTGCCGTATTGGGTGGAATTTGCGCTATTCATCAGTTCGTGCGGATCGGTGCCCATGCGATGGTGGGGGGTATGACCGGGGTTGAGCGCGATGTGATCCCCTATGGGTCAGTCATTGGCAACCGTGCTCATTTGGCAGGTCTGAATGTGGTTGGCATGAAACGGCGCGGTTTTGATCGTCCCCAGATCCACGCCCTTCGTGCCGCTTACAAGGCTGTATTCCTTGGCGAAGAAGGCTCGCTGCATGAACGCGCAGATGCGTTGGTGGCGGAGTTGGAAGGGGGCGGTGCTGCCCGCGAGATGGTGGATTTTATACTCGCAGGTGGCAGCCGTCGGTTCTGTGTCCCCGAAGCCTGATAGCGCAGCGGTTCGCAAACTCGGCATCCTTGCCGGTGCAGGGCAACTGCCGAGGGAGGTGGCTGAAGCCTGCCGATCCGACGGCAAACCCGTTTTTGTGGTCGATCTCGAAGGCGCGGCCACGGAATGGGCTTCTGATTTCCCGAATGAGCGGGTGTCATTGGGGCAGGTCGGGCGGGCGCTCGCCCTGTTGGAGCGCGAAGGATGTGACGCCGTGACAATGGCGGGAGCATTGATTCGGCCTTCCCTCACGAAGGTTCGTTTCGACCGGCGAGGTCTCTCATTGCTTCCGAGGGTGGCGCGTCTCTTCGGTCATGGTGATGACAGACTTCTCTCCGGGGTGGCCGACCTGTTTGAAGAACATGGCTTTCCGGTTATTGGTGCGGAGGCTTTTCTGTCCCGAAGCCTTGCGGGTAGTGGCGTCCTTGCGGGAAGCCTGAGCGAACAGGACGGGATCGCCCTTGGGCGGTCGATTCTGGATGCGCTGGGGCCGTTCGATATTGGACAGGCCGTCGTCATTGCGGATGGACGTTGCCTCGCCGTTGAAGCGATGGAGGGAACTGCGGCGATGCTGGAACGGGTTGCGGCCCTGCGCCCGGATGGCGAGAAGGGCGGCGTCCTTGTCAAGATGCCCAAGGGGGGGCAGGATTCCCGCGTGGATCGTCCTGCAATCGGCCCGGACACTATCCGTTCTGCGGTGAGGGCGGGGCTGTCGGGAATCGCGGTCGAGGCGGGCGAGGTCTTTGTGTTGGACGCCATGCGAACCGAGCAATTGGCCCGTGAGGTCGGCATCTTCCTTTATGGGTTCGGGCCGTGACGGACGGGCTTCACATTATGATTGTTGCTGGTGAGAGTTCCGGCGATCGGCTGGGCGCTGCACTGATGCGGGCCTTGCGCGCCGAGGCACCCGGCGAAATCCGCTTTTCAGGGGTCGGCGGGCCGGTAATGCGCGATGAGGGGCTGGAAACACTGTTCCCGACCGAAGACATCTCGGTCATGGGGTTTGCTGAAGTCGTCCCGCATATCCCGCGTGTCATGCGTCGATTGCGTCAGGCCACAAAGGCTGTGGCAGAGGCCCAGCCTGATGCGCTCGTCACCATCGACGCACAGGTTTTCTCGGCGATGCTGGCCAAGCGGGCCAGGCGTTGCGCGAAGGGTACTGCGCTCATCCAGTATGTTGCTCCGACCGTATGGGCGTGGAAGCCGTGGCGCGCCGCGGCGGCGGCAAAGATCTATGATCGTATGCTGACTCTCCTGCCTTTTGAGCCACCCTATTTCGAGCGTGCAGGATTGAAAGCCGATTATGTCGGTCATCCGGTTATAGAGCGGGTCGCATCGCTCCCGGACGATGCGCCAGCGATGCTCAGGGCCGGGTTGGGGATCGCACCTGAGGCTCCCGTCCTTCTCGTCGCGCCAGGCAGCAGACAGAGCGAGATTTCGCGACTGCTGGAGCCTTTTGGCGCGGCAGCGGTGCTTTTGTCTCAACGGCTCAAGGGTTTGCAGGTCATCGTTCCGGTTGCCGAAGGCGTGGCGGATCGGGTTGAGCAGGCAGTTGATGACTGGAATATTCCGGTTCATTTGCTGCGTGCGCAAGGGATGTCGGCTGAAGAAGGCGAGCGCAGGAAATTTGCGGCATTTGGCGCTGCTGACATTGCTCTCGTTGCTTCCGGGACAGTTGCGCTGGAGGTCGCAGCCATGCGAACGCCCATGATTGTCGGTTATCGCGTTCGAAAGAGCACCGAATTCATCGTGCGGCGATTGATACGGGTTCGCAGCTTTACGTTGGTCAATCTTATGGTTGGACGTAAGGCAATCCCTGAACTTCTTCAGGAGCGTTGTACCGGCCCGAAACTGGCGGATGCCCTGATGAAAGTGCTGAAAGATCCATCGGATCAGCAGGCCGCCTTCGCGGAGGCCTTTGCGGGTATCGATGATACAAAAGCGCCGCCCTCGGTGAGGGCGGCGCGGGGCGTTCTGTCAGCGATTACAGAAAAGAATCCCTGAATTTCCTGTATTATTCAGCGTTTCTCGACGGTCATGTAATCACGATGTTTTTCGCCATTGTAGAGTTGACGCGGGCGACCAATACGCTGGTTCGGGTCAGAGATCATTTCTTTCCATTGCGCGATCCAGCCTACTGTACGCGACATGGCAAAGATTGCTGTGAACATCGATGTCGGAAAGCCCATCGCGTTCAGTACAATGCCCGAATAGAAATCGACGTTTGGATACAGTTTGCGCTCAACGAAATATGGGTCTTCAAGCGCGATTCTTTCAAGTTCTTGTGCGACCTGAAGGATTGGAGATTCTTCAACTCCGACAAGTTCGAGAACTTCCTTGGCTGTCTGCTGCATTACCTTCGCGCGCGGGTCGTAATTCTTGTAAACCCGGTGTCCAAAGCCCATCAAACGGAACGAATCATTCTTGTCTTTTGCGCGGGCGATGAACTCAGGAATGCGGTCGGGGGTGCCAATCTCGTGCAACATATTGAGGCAGGCTTCGTTCGCACCACCATGGGCCGGTCCCCACAGACAGGCGACCCCTGCGGCGATACAGGCAAATGGATTCGCATCCGATGACCCGGCAAGGCGCACCGTGGAAGTCGATGCATTTTGCTCGTGATCGGCATGGAGTGTCATAATCCTGTCCATGGCCTGCGCCATGACCGGATCCACCTTGTATTCTTCGCACGGTACCGAAAAACACATATGCATGAAGTTTGCTGCGTAACCGAGATCGTTACGCGGATAGACGAAGGGCTGGCCAACCGAATATTTATACGCCCATGCCGCAATCGTCGGCATTTTCGCAATCATGCGAATCGACGCGATTTCCCGCTGTTCCGGGTCAGTGATGTCAGTCGAATCATGATAAAATGCCGACAAGGCACCAACAACACCAACCATGATCGCCATCGGGTGTCCGTCCCGGCGGAAACCACGATAGAAATTCGTCATCTGCTCGTGCAGCATCGTGTGGTTCGTCACGCAGCTTTCGAATTCTTCCATCTGTGCCTTGTCAGGCAATTCGCCATAGAGCAGCAGGTAGCAGACTTCCAGGAAGTGGCTGTCATCGGCCAGCTGGTCGATGGGATAACCACGATAGAGCAATTCGCCCTTGTCGCCGTCGATATAGGTGATGCTGGAATCGCAGGCGGCTGTTGAGGTGAACCCTGGATCATAGGTGAAATGGCCAGTTTGGGCATAGAGTTTGCGGACATCAATGACCGATGGGCCGACCGCTGCCTCATAGACCGGAAGCTCGATGGTTTTGCCATCAATTGTCAGCGTTGCCGGCCGCTTTTCTTGTTCGCTCATTCAATACCCTTTCGTCATATCGCATGTCTCTCAACCAAGCCCCTCGCAGGGGGCGGTTGAGGTTAGCGCCGTCGTTGATTTGCAGGGAAGGCCGGAAAGTCAGGCCATGATCTGGTCATCCAGACGCATCAGCGTCTCTTCCCGTCCCAAAGTCATCATTACGTCATATATGCCGGGCGAGGTTGCCCGCCCTGTAAGCGCGGCGCGCAATGGCTGCGCAACCTTGCCGAGTTTCATTTCTTTTTCAGCTGCGAAGGACTTTACTATTTCTTCCAGTCCGACAGCGCCCCATTCGGTAGCATCTCGCAAGTGCGAAGTCAATTCGACGAGCATGGAACGGGCTTCATCCGGGAGCAGTTTTTCAGCCTTTGTGTCGAGTTCGAGCGGGCGGGTCGCATAGATATAATAAGCGGATTCGATCAGCTCCACGATGGTCTTTGCGCGTTCCTTCAAGCCCGGCATAGCAAGGCGCAGCGCATCCTTCTGGTTGTCATTCAGGTCGGGGCCGTCACGATTTTCCATGGTCCGGGCGACCACATTGGCGAGATGGGCGTCGTCCGCCGCGCGCATATGCTGACCGTTCAGATTCTCCAGTTTTGCAAAATCAAATCGGGCAGCAGATTTGCCGATCCCGTCGAGATCGAACCATGCGATCGCTTGCTCTGTTGTGAAGAATTCATCATCCCCATGCGCCCAGCCGAGCCGCGCAAGGTAATTTCGCATCGCTTCGGGCAGATAACCCATGTCGCGATATTCCCCCACTCCGAGCGCGCCGTGCCGCTTTGAAAGTTTTGCACCATCTGGCCCGTGAATGAGTGGGATATGGGCGAAAATTGGTGGCGTATACCCAAGTGCTTGATAAATCAGCGTCTGGCGCGCTGCATTGGTCAGATGATCGTCACCCCGGATCACATGGGTGACGCCCATGTCATAATCATCCACGACTACGGCCAGCATATAGGTTGGCGTTCCATCGGAACGCAACAGGATCAAATCGTCGAGTTGTTCGTTCCCGAAAGCAACGCGGCCCTGTACGGCATCTTCAATCACGGTTTCGCCTTCGCGCGGGGCTTTCAGGCGCACAGTAAAGGGCATGTCCAGCGCAGGGTCGTAAGGCTTGTCGCGCCATGGACTATCAAATCCAAGGGGGCGTTTCTCTGCCCGCGCCTTGTCACGTGCCGTGTCGATTTCTTCTTTTGTGGCATAACAACGATAGGCCGTGCCGCGCTCGATCATGTGGTCCACGGCTTTGGCGTGTTCCGCGATCCGCCCGATTTGACTGACCGCTTCGCCATCATACTCAAGGCCGAGCCAGTCCATGCCATCGAGGATTGCAGCGGTTGCTTCCGGCGTGGACCGGGCAATGTCGGTATCCTCAATCCTTAGCAGGAACGTGCCATTGTGATGCCGGGCGAACAGCCAGTTGAACAGGGCGGTGCGTGCGCCGCCGATATGCAGGAACCCGGTGGGGGACGGCGCGAAACGGGTGACAATAGGGGTGGCGCTCATCGCTGGCTCCTGCTTTGATTGTGGCGGGACGGGGGCGGTTATGGCCGAGCTACGCGATTCCGTAAAGCGGTTATGGCGGGGGCAGGCGCGGCGCTTCGCCCTTTGGGTTCCTGTCCTTGTCGGATTGGGCATCTGGTTGCGCTTTGATGGCGGGGTTTTGGCCGGGTTGGCAGTGGCCGTTATTCTGTCATCCTGTGCGCTTGTCACCTCTGCGCGTGCTTATGTTTTCTGGGCTTCGATCGCGGTTGTGGCGGGGCTTGCCGCCGCGGAGTTGCGGCTGGCGCATGTCGCTGCGCCGGTTTTGCAGGAACCGATGCGGGGCGATGTGACGGGGCGGGTGATTGTTGTTGATGCCGCCCTGTCCGGGACGCCTCGCCTGACCCTCGATTTGGTATCCATGCAGGAGGGCGGGATTCTGCCGGTGAAGGTGCGTGTGTCCCTGCGCCGGGGTGGAGCAATTCCCCGTGTGGGGGATCGTGTTCGACTTCCCGCTGTTCTCGCCGCTCCGCGTGGTCCGGCGGAACCGGGAGGCTTCGATTTTTCGCGCAAGGCGTATTTTGATCGACTTGGGGCGGTGGGCTATGCGGTCGGAGCTGTGGAAATCCGATTGGTCGAAAGTCGGCTCCTGCCTTTGCATTTGAGGATTGATCGGGCGCGTGGCCAGATTGCCGCATCCTTGCGGGAGCGGATTGGCGGGGCCGAAGGGGCGGTCGCGGCGGCATTGGTCGTGGGGGATCGCAGCGGTATTCCCGCCGAAACACGCGACGCGTTGCGTGATTCCGGCTTGGCGCATCTTCTGGCAATATCCGGTTTGCATGTCGGGTTGCTGGGCGCGCTTGTTTACTGGTTTGTGCGGCTTGTACTCGCTTTGCCGCCGCGAATTTCCGAGCAATTCGCGATTCGCAAGGTTGCGGCGGTCTGCGCGTTGGTGGCTGTGATGATCTATCTCGTCATGTCTGGTGCAAGTGTTGCGACGCAGCGGGCCTTTGTCATGGCGGCAGTTGCCTTGCTGGCCATTGTCTTTGATCGGGGAGCGGTGACGATGCGGGGGTTGGCGGTTGCTGCCGTTCTGATCTTGCTGGCGCGCCCTGAAAGCCTGTTTGGGGCAGGGTTCCAGATGTCTTTTGCCGCTGTTGCCGTGCTCGTTGCCGGGTATGATTCCACCCGTGATTTCTGGCGCAAAAGGGCGCAGAAGAGTGGTGTCATGACCAGACTGGTGAGTGGCGCATTGGCGACGGCCATGACCAGTATTCTTGCCGGAATCGCGACTGCGCCTTTTGCGGCCTATCACTTCAACCGTCTCGTCATTTGGGGGCTGCCTGCGAATCTGCTGGCAACGCCGCTCATGGGGCTTTGGATCATGCCTTGTATCCTGCTTGCGGCGATCCTTTCGCCTTTTGGGCTGGAAGGCCCGGTCCTGACGGTTCTTGGTCTTGGGATCGGATTTATTCTTGGCGTGGCGCAATGGTTTGGAGACATGGAAGGTGCCATCAAGGGGGTGGTCGCCGCCTCACCTTTCGCATTGTTCTGCATTGTGTTTGGTGGCTTGTGGTTGACGATTTGGCGCGGTGTGATCCGTGCTGCGGGGATCGTGCCGGTAGCCCTTGGTCTGTTTCTTTGGTCGGATTCTGCAGCAAGGCCAGACCTCATTATTGCCCGTGATGCTGCGCTTATCGCCGGGCGGGGAGAGGATGGGCGACTTTGGGTCAGTCGCGCCCGTGCAGAAACCTATGCTGCACAGACATGGCTCCGCCGGGATGGCGAAGCGAGACCCGACCGGACAACGGCCTGGCAGCGGCGGGAATGGTCATGCACAAAACGGCGGTGTCGGGGGTGGACGGGCGAGGATTGGCGTGTCGTCTTCCTTCGGGAAGGAGCGGTACGGCAGGAAGATTGCCTCGATCGAACGCTCCTCATCGCCCCTCATTTGCTATCCCCTGACCAAAGCGCCTGCTTTTTCATCGGTAAACAGGCGATTGATGAGGCCAGTGCCATTATGGTCAGCTTCACGAAGGATGGCACGCCGGTCGCGAGAACGGCGCACCCTTGGCGGCCACGCAGGTTTAACCCCGATAGCTTCGCATCAATGCCGTGAGACGCCCCTGAATCGTGACCTGATCCGGCGCATAGCGTTGCTTCTCATAGACCGGATTCTCTGGTTGAAGGACAATGGTATCCCCTTCCATTCTGAGCGTTTTGAGTGTCGCCTTGTTCTCGTCATGGATCAGCGCGACCACGATCTCGCCGGGGCGGGCGGTATCTGTTCGCTCCACGATGACCGTGTCTTCATGGTGGATGCCTACCCCGGTCATTGAGTCCCCATCCACAGTCAGGGCATAGAACTCGCCGGATGCCGGAACCATCATGTCGGGGACCGAGATCATATCATCGGGATTGCCAAGGGCTGCGTCGATGGGCTGGCCAGCGGCGATTTTGCTGAGTTTCGGTATTTCGCGCACACCGGCCGCAATTGCTTCAACGGGTCTCGGATCACTCTGGCGACGGCCCCCTTCGATGACGCGAAAGGGCATTGCATTCGCCTTTGCCATTTCTTCGGGACGTTTCAGCACTTCCAATGCCCGCGCCCGGTGACGTAGACGGCGCAGAAAGCCGCGTTCTTCAAGCGCGGAAATCAGGCGATGGATGCCTGATTTTGATTTGAGATCCAGCGCTTCCTTCATCTCGTCAAAAGACGGTGAAATCCCCTTTTCACTGATATGCTGGTCGATGAAGGTCAGAAGCTGGTGCTGTTTTTTCGTCAGCATGACGGTCCCCTCCAGGGTTCTGAAGCATCATGTTCTGATGCCGTGGCGTTGACGGTTCGTGGTGGGTTCCGCCTCAAGCTACGCCTTGTTCTTAATCAGGGTTGTGTAATCGCATTTCGTTCTATTTTAGTTCGTGTGATGTGTCAACGGAAGAAATGAGGCCGAATTGATAATTAATCATTGTCCTGTGTGCCCGCTCCTGCGCCGGCGCGGGAGGTTTCGGTCGCCGGGACGAGAATGCGATGCGAAAAGGATACGAGCGCGGCCCATTCGGTATCGCCCACCGGGCGCGCGGCGGGTGAGGGCGGTGTTCCGCCCCCGATATTCACCGTTTCTGCGCAGGTTACGGCGGATGTTGTGGCGTGCCCTTTGATCGTGAGGGAGTTACGTGTCACGATTGCATCCCCGCCTTCCCATTCGAGGGTAAAGCCACGATCCAGAGCGTCAGCTGTCCGGCCTATCTGCGCGAGTATGAGCATGGGTGTATCGATTTCCTCTGTTGTAACAGGGGCGTTCCCGATCTCCGTCGCGCGATCTGCCAGTGCCGCGCCGAGGGCGAGAGCGCAGGGTTTGCCGGTTCCAACACAGCATCCCTCACGGCCCTGCAACAGGGCGGCGAGCGTTTCGGCCCCCGGCAATCCATGGGAGGCCAGCCATCGCGCCGATTTTCCCGCTTCTTCCGCCAATCCCCAGGGACAACCACAGCCTCGTGCGGCCTTGCGTGCCGTTGCATCAATTTCAGCGAGAGTGACCACAGGCATTGTCAGGCCCAATCATCTTCAGGCGCATTCGCAAGATCACCCGGAAATGGCGCATTGCGATACAGGCAGATGCGAACCCAGCGATCAGAGCGTGGATCGAACCGGCTGGCCCCGAAGAACGCCAGCTTACAGCGCAGCATGTCGATGGGTAGCATCCCGGCATCAATCAGGTTTTCGCGAATTTCGGAATAGGGCCGGGTTGCTGCAATCTGAATCCGTCGCACAGTATGCCGGAACTCCGGGTGGCGCAGAAGAAAATCAGCAACCAATGTTGCACCATCTTCTGCATCAAGCGCCGCATCAAGCGTGCAGACTGCGCGGGAAGTATCGAGCGGTTCCTCCATTTCTGCCCCCGGTTCCTCGTGGCGTTGGCCAAGGCGGGGTTCGAGCTTTTCTTCCGACACATACCAGAATCGCGCGCATCGTTCGGCGGGTACGTGGTCAATCTGTAGTGCCCAGGCGTAATCGCGTTTCAGCAATGCGCGCAGGGTTGCAACGGTCATGGTTCCATCAATGCGAAAACATGCCGTTTCGTCCGTTGCCATTGTTGGCACCAGATCATCGACGAGATCGCCGTAGGGTTCGAGAATCAAGGAAGCGAGTTGCTCCTGCCCCTCCATCGACAATGCGGTGTCCGACCAGCCGATCAAGGTATTCCATGGATCTGCCTGATCGAGCGCGCCGCTCTCCACATGCGTAGCAAGAAGGTCGAGATCGGTGCGCAGGGCTTTCAGCTTTGGTATCTGGACGGGATGCTCCGAGTGCCAGCCCGTGACATTCTCCTGCGCGCGAGACAGTCTGCGCCGAAATACTTCCTGCGCCTCCTGCGTGGCATTGGGCAGCGCTCGGACCCGTGCGATAGCGGTCTCCCGCGCCGTCATCCACGCATTCAGCAGGGCGGGATGGTTCACGAGGAACGGAGCCATTCCCAGGCCCGTCGAATTGCCGATCCCAAGGCGATGGCGTAACGCCGGATCAATCCGCACGGCCCGCTCACCGCCCTTTATCTGGGCCATATGTTCGACCAGATCGACCGAGAAGCTGCGGATCAGCCATACGGCCAGCATCTCCGCATGAAATGGTGCGCCCATGATCGTGCGCCCCGCTAATACGGCCCGATCCGCCGCTCCGAACTTGCCAGAGCCATAAACGGCAGTGGTCCGCATCAGATAGCCGACTGCTTCAATCTGATCTTCATCGGGTTGGTCGCCCCTGGAAAGCCGTTCGACCACATGCGACCACAACCGTACCGAACGATTGGCGCGTGAAAGCGAGAGTTCCCGATCAGAAATCCGTCCTGCTTCCTGTTTGGGTACGTTCTGCGACAGGCGATTTATATCGTCCTGGGTTGGCGTGCCATCGAACAAGGCGAAAGTCGCATCCCATGCCGTCGCGATAACCCGGTCGGAGCGCATATGATCGGGCAGGTCATGGGCAAAGGCCACCAGCGAATAGGTGCGTCTTGGCCCTATTGCGCGGTAGACGGCATGGCCGACGCCGTTTGAGTCCATCGACCAGACAGGTCGGTCAAACCGCCAGTTCTCGCGCTTGAGAGATCGCAGAAGCGAGCGCATGAAACTCAAACGTGATTGATGCGCGCTGCCCATCCGGGCGAGACGCATTACCTGCGAGGCCGGGCGGAGGGCAACAGTGGTGGGTTCGGGGCGTATTTTCATTGCAGGATAACGCCATGGAAATACGCCCCGCGCAAGATGTCTAAACGGAAAGAAGCCGGTCTCTATGCCGCAGCAGGAATAGCGCGATCAGTGCGCCGAGGATCGGCCAGTTTGCCCAAAACAGGATGCTGGGAACTCCGAATGGATCGAGGTGCATCTTGAGCGACACGACCGTGGTGGCCAAATGCATCAGCAGCAGCGCACCATAGGTGATCGTCTTTTTTGCACCGATGGCAAAACCGACTACGAGGATGAGCTGTAGGATACCAAGCGCATAGGGCAGGAAACCGGGCATCGTTTCGGCGTTTTGACCGTAGAACCCTGCCAGAACTGCCTTTGCATGGCCGGGGTTCAAAAGTTTGTCGAACGCCCAAATGAGGAACAGAATTGCCAACCCGATGCGCAGGGCCAGCAAAGCGCGTTCGAGTGGTGGATCAGAGGCGTGGGTCATATCGGTCATTTTTTTTCTCTCCCTGTTAAGCGACGGTTAAGTTTTGGAATACCCCTGAGATTGATCCGCGCCTAGCTAAAAAACAAGTGCGTGAAAGATTGTGATTTTAGGTCAGATTCCAGCCTGCCAATGCCGTTCGCCCCGGATTACGCCAGACAAGCGCACGATTGCCCCAGTGAATCTCGAAGGCCATGCTGTTGGCCGGGGTCGAGCCGGTGATATGGGTCGCGATAAGGCGTAAGGGGCCACCATGCGATACGACGACAAGGGGCGTATCCTCAATCTCCAGACTTTCCCACCAGTCGAGAACACGAACAGCCACTGCCTCTACCGATTCGCCGCCCGGTGGTGCGTATCCGGCCACATTTGCGGCCCAGGCGTCGATTGCATCGCGCGGCAGGTCGTTCCAGAGTTGGCCTTCCCACACCCCAAAATCAATTTCCTTCAGGCGCTGATCAGTCGCGACCGGCCCTTTGGCCAGTGCTTCGGCCAATGCCAACGCGCGCCGTTGCGGGCTTGATATGAAACGCGCCCCTTCCGGGATTGCAGGGGCAAGTCGCGCCACATCGGCGGCCAGTTGTTTCGGGTCTGCCTCAATATCGAGCGAGCCGTAGCAAGTGCCCTGTGGTGCGACGGTGCGCGGATGCCGGATCAGATGGATATCCATGCACTCGCTCCAATCAAAAAGGCCGTTTCGGTCAATTGCTGCTGCGCGCCGAGCGTATCTCCGGTCCAACCACCCGTTCGTACCTTCATCGTGTTCAGGGTGGTCAGCATTGCGGCGGTGGCGGCAAAGAGCGCCAATGCACAGCTAATCAACCGTAGTGGGTTGGTCAGCGCAGCCACGATCACCATTGGCACAAAGACCAACAGGGCAAAGGCGACAACGCGAACCCATTCGCCTCTCACGATGTCGCGAGAGATGGGGGCCACTTTCGCGTCCTTTGTATCGCGTGCGTAATTGAGGGCTTTGACGGTTGGATAGAGCCATGCGCGGCTCAGGCCGTGGGCCGCAATCAATGCCGCCGCGCCAAACAGCGGGGGCAGGGTGGCAAGCGCCGCAACTTTCAGTGCCAGAACAATAATCAGCGTGATGACACCGAACGCGCCGATATGGCTGTCCTTCATAATGGCAAGTGCGCGCACGGGGTCGCGACTGCCCAGACTGTCGGCAAAATCTGCGAGGCCATCCTCATGCAGTGCGCCAGTTAGCAGGATAGCAGTGCCGATACCAAGCAGGGATGCAATCGTAGGGGTAAAGAAGACACTGGCGATCAGGAGGACAATGCCCCCAATCGCCCCGACGACCCCGCCTACCAGTGTGAAATGCGGCGTCGCACGATCAAGTCGCCCGGCTTCCCATCCCGTCCAGTCCGGGACTGGCAGACGCGTGAGGAACTGCACTGCGGAAAAGAAAGCCTGTAATTCTTTTTTCATCGTTCCGGGTCTCGTGGATAATCCGCCAAATCGGTCAGGATAGCCGCTGCCGCGCGCACCATCGGAATCGCCAATGCCGCGCCGGACCCTTCACCGAGCCGTAATCCGAGATCAAGCAACGGATCAGCGTTCAATACGTCAAGAATTGCTTTTGCTCCCGGTTCTGCCGAGCGATGGGCGAAGACCATGCGCTCCCGTGCGGGCGGAGCAATGCGGGTTGCGACAAGGGCAGCCGCGCCTGCAATAAATCCGTCCACGATGATAATCCGGTTCTCTGCTGCACCGCCGAGCATGAAGCCAGCCATCATCGCAATTTCGAATCCGCCAAATTCTGCCAGCACTTGCAGTGGATCAACCGTATCGGTACGCGCCGCCGCTTTGGCCAGCGCCGCACGCTTGCGCGCCAGTCCCGTATCATCCAATCCCGCCCCGCGCCCAACCACCGCGTCGAGTGGCGCAGGGGCAAGGCGATGCACGATCAGGCTGGCGGCGGCAGTGTTGCCAATGCCCATTTCGCCGGGGGCGAGAATATCGACGCCTTCCGCCACTGCATCACGCGCCAGTGCGATTCCCTTTTCCAGCGCATCATCGCGCTGTTTTGCCGTCATTGCCGGTTCCACCGCTGAATTGCGCGTGCCGGTCGTGATCTTTGCATCTGTCAGGTCGGTATGAGCGGGCAGGGCCGAGGCTACCCCTGCATCCACCACCCGCAACTCTGCCCCGGCAATTCGCGTGAATGCCGAAATTGTGGCGCCGCCCGCCAGAAAATTCCCGACCATCGCGGCGGTTACTTCCGGTGGATGCGATGACACCCCTTCCGCCGTAATCCCGTGGTCCCCGGCAAAGATTACTGACCGCGCTTTCCCCAGCACAGGCCGTTCCTGCCTCCTTACAAGGGCGATCTGGAGGGCAAGTGTTTCCAGCCGCCCCAGCGAACCCACAGGCTTTGCCTTCCCGTTGATCAGATCGCGGAGGGCGGATTCAGCGCTTCGGTCGAGGGCAGGAATCTGTATTGTCAAATGTCGTTTGCCCCGAACCTGATCCGGGCCTCCCTGAGCAAAGTGTTTCGATCCAACAGGCTTCGCGGCAGGGGCGAAGCAGAATATTCTCTAGTTCATATCCACGATCTTGCCGGGGTTCATAATGTTTTGCGGGTCCAGCGCCCGTTTGATCTGGCGCATGATTTCATAGCCATGGCCATGTTCGGCAGCCATGTATTTCATCTTGCCCATTCCGACGCCATGTTCGCCCGTGACTGTGCCGCCCAACTCAAGTGCGCGTTCGGCAATGCGATGGGCCAGCGCCTCTGCCGCCTTCAACTCGTCGCGATCCTGCGGGTCAATCAGAATGGCGAGGTGAAAATTTCCGTCCCCGACATGGCCTACCACCGGGGCCATCATCCCGCTTTCCGCAATATCCTTCTTTGTCTCCAGAATGGCTTCAGCGAGCCGCGAGATGGGAACACAGGCATCGGTGACATAACCGTGCGCGCCGGGGCGCAGGGCTTTTACGGCGTAATAGGCATCATGTCGCGCACGCCACAGGCGGTTTCGGTCTTCGGCCTGGGTTGCCCAATCAAACGTGCCGCCACCGAATTCGCGAGCAATCTCGCCAAAGCGTTCGGATTGTTCAGCAACGCCTGCCCCTGTGCCATGGAACTCCAGAAACAGCGTTGGTTTTTCCTCAAGCCCCAGCTTTGAATAATTGTTCACGGCCCGGATCTGCAATTCATCCAGAAACTCGATCCGCGCGACGGGCAAACCACTTTGCATGGTCAGGATGACGGCATCCACCGCCCCCTCCACCGTGTCGAAGGTACATACTCCCGATGCTGTTGCTTCGGGTTGGCCATAAAGGCGCAAGGTCAATTCGGTAATAACCCCCAGCGTTCCTTCCGATCCGACCAGCAGCTTGCAGAGATCATATCCGGCGGAGGATTTGCGTGCCCGCGTTCCCGCCCGGATCACGCGCCCATCGGACATAACCGCCTCAACCGCCAGCACATTCTCGCGCATCGTGCCATAGCGCACGGCGGTCGTGCCGGAGGCACGCGTTGCCGCCATTCCACCTATTGATGCGTCCGCCCCCGGATCAACCGGAAAGAACAGCCCCGTATTGCGCAAATCCTCGTTCAGCCGCCGTCGCGTGACACCAGGTTGCACCACCGCATCCAGATCTTCGGCGTGGACTGCGAGGATCGCATCCATCTTGCTCATATCAATGGTTACGCCGCCCCGCAGTGGTACGACATGCCCCTCCAGCGATGTGCCAGTGCCGAAAGGCACGATAGGGCAATTCCCCGCCGCGCAAATCTTCACGATCTGCGAAACTTCTTCCGTCGAGCCGGGAAACACCACAGCATCGGGTCGCACGGGTGTGTGATAGGCTTCACCGTTGGCATGATGATCGCGCACGGCGTCCGAGGTGGCGCAGCGGTCGCCATATTCCGATTTCAGTGTGGCGATGGTTGCGTCGAACGGCATGGCTTTCCCCTATCCAGCAGCTTTCAGCAAACTGCGTGCCGCATCCCTTGCAGCTTTTGTCACGGATTCCCCGGCCAGCATTCGCGCCAATTCATCGACCCGTTCCGCCTTTGACAGTTCGACGACACGGGTAAGTGTTGTCTCTCCATCGTCGCCCTGAACGACCGATTTCTCGATCCGCCACTGGCGATTGGCTTCGGCGGCCACTTGCGGTGCATGGGTAATAACGAGGGTTTGCGTGTCGTTGCCCAGACGTTTCAGCCGCGCCCCGATTGCCGCCGCCGTGGCTCCGCCGACCCCCCGGTCGATTTCGTCGAAAATCAGCGTTTTGCCGTCACCCTTGCGGGCCAGGCATACCTTCAACGCCAACAGAAACCGCGAGAGTTCTCCACCTGATGCGATCTTGTCGATGGCACCAGGGGCCGAGCCGGGGTTGGTCGTCACCTCAAAGGCAACCCGGTCGATCCCGTCTGGCCCTGCCTTTTCGGGGTCGCTCTCGACCAATGTACGAAAGATCGCGCGTTCCAGCTTGAGGGGTGCAAGCTCTCCGATCACCTGTTTGTCGAGAATACCCGCCGCTTCCTGTCGCGCCCGGCTCAAGGCTTTTGCAGCATCAAGGAAAGCGGCATGAGCCATCGCCACCTCGCCCTCCATCTCAGCCAGCTTTGCTTCGCCCTGTTCGATAAAGGCCAGTTTCTCACCCAGTCCCATGTGAAGCTTCGGCAGATCAGCCACGCTGATCCTGTGCTTGCGGGCCAGCCCGCGCAGGGCGAACAGCCGTTCCTCCGCCTGTTCCAGCCGCCGGGGGTCAAAAGTCAGGGCTTCCGCCGCGCGCTCTACTTCCGATAATGCTTCGGCGCAGGTATTCATGGCTCGTGCGATGGCTTCGAGGGCTGCATCAAGCCGCCCATCGGCTTTTTGCGCAGCCACTTCAATCCGGCGCATTGTATCGGAAATCGCGCCTTCGGCCCCCTGATTCCCCAGTTGATCGATGGCTTTTCTCACGTCATCGGCAATTGATTCAGCGCGTTGCATCTGTCGCCGTTCGGCGTCGAGCGTGTCTTCCTCGCCTTCTTCAGGCGATAGTTCCGTCAGTTCTTCAACTGAATGGCGCACGAATTCTGCATCGCGCTGGGCGTCGGCGATTTCGTCGCGTGTTGTTTTCAGCCTTGCCGCGATTTCGCGCCATGCAGTGTAGAGTGCGTTGACCTGTCGATGTTCTTTCAGCAACCCACCATAAGCGTCGAGCAATCCCCGATGCCCGGCAGGATCAACCAGCGCCCGGTCATCGAATTGCCCGTGAATTTCGATCAGGCGCGTACCAAGTTCACGCAAGGTCGCCACGCCGACAGGCTGGTCGTTGACGAAGGCCCGGCTGCGCCCTTCGCGCCCGATCACCCGGCGCACGATCAGGGCGGCATCCTCGATCTCGTGCCCTTGCTCACGCAGCCACGCCCATGCGGGATGGTCATCGTCCAGTTCAAATTCCGCAGTGGCCGAGCCTTTATCCGCCCCCATGCGTACCAGATCTGCATTGGCCCGTGCGCCAAGGGCCGCACCAAGGGCGTCAAGCAAGATAGACTTGCCCGCCCCGGTTTCTCCCGTCATTGCACCAAGGCCCGCATCGAAATCGAGGTCGAGCGTGTCGATCAAAACGATATTGCGGATCGACAAACGCCGGAGCATTGCTTACGCGCCGATCCTAGAGCCACTGCCCAAGAATTACCTGACGATACATACGTTTGTACCATGCATCCTGCGATAATCCGTTGGTCAGGTTTTCGCCGTTCAACGCTGCGTAGCTGGCTTCATACCAGTTTGAACCGGGATAGTTGAAGCCGAGTACAGCAGCATTCGCCTTGGCTTCGTCCACCAGTCCAAGCGCGAGATTGGCCTCCACCAACCGATGCAGCGCCTCTTCGACATGGCTTGTGGTGTCGTAGTTCTTGGCGACAGTTTGAAAGCGGTTGATGGCCCCGATATACTGACCGTTCTTCAGGTAATACCGTCCGACTGCCATTTCCTTGCCTGCAATCTGATCGATGGTCAGGTCGCGTTTGATGACGGCGTCCTTGGCGTATTTGCTGTCCGGATGGCGAGCGATCAGCTCATCCAGCGCCTGTTTTGCCTGTATCGTGGTTCCCTGATCGCGGCCCACATCAACGATTTGCTCGTAATAGCTCTGGGCGACGATATGGCGTGCATAGTCGGTCTGGTCATCGCTGGGATAAAACCCGATGAAGCGTTCGGCGGACAGCACAGCCTTGTCATATTCCTGCGCCTGATACGACGCGACGGCAGACATCAGCATCGCATCCTTGGCGACATTGGAATACGGGAACAGGCGTTCAACTTCATCAAACAGGAATGCCGCAGTCTTGGGTTTACCCTTCTTGAGATTCTCGCTTGCATCCGCGAAAATCGCTTCCGGGTCACGGGCCTCCAGCGGAGCTTCTGCTTCCTTGAAGAGAGAACTGGTGCTGAACGATGGTAGTGTTCCGCTACAGGCACCAAGCGAAAGGGCCAGTGTAACCAAAAGGGCAGACCGCAGAATGCGGCCATGGAAGAGGTCGGTACTTGACATGCAGTCACCCCAATCTTCGATTTCGCCGAAGCCCGAAACGGGTTGGTCGGCACGTTTATGCTT
>CALFFK010000100.1 GCA_937957975.1 uncultured Neomegalonema sp. | reverse complement strand
TGGCGCAATTCCTGACCCATGTTGATCGCCGAATACTCTAGCTGAATAGCTAAAATCCTAGAGCATCCTGATTTCTATACGGTTCGGTATCCACTGTTCTGGAAATATCTGGCGCACTCGTCAGGCTTGAAGTGGTTGAGGATTGTTCCGATCATGTCCCAGAGGTTTTGGGTATTGGTCTCCTGTGCGGCCCTGAGCCAGTGTTTGAGCTTCGAGAATTGTCTCTCTACGCGCACGGAATACGGTGGCGAAGCTCATGCTTTCGACCATAGCATATTCATATCGCGCTTCTCATCGGTTTTCTTTTCGATCTGATGGCCTGAAGCCCGTGATGATACGCAGGGTGTCGAACGATCCATTGAGCCAAACCCGCTCGATAATGAAAATCTCGAAATCCGAAAGCCAGATTCCGCTCAACTGAATCGGCTCACTGCGCCCACTCGTCATCGTCTTCGTTTCCAAGCGCAGGCCGGGGTAGGTACATGCGCCAACCTCGAAGACGTCCGCTTCGCCAAAGCGGAATTCGACCTGCTCGGTCGTGATCGGTTCATCGTCCGCTGTTCCATTGGGGCTGGCCCGCAGGTTCGTTCGCGTGACGCGAATTACAACTCCGGAAGCGGGTTCTGGCAAGGTTTCAGGTTTCGGGTCGTAGACATGGTCGATTAGGCCTTCGCCAATGTCGGTTCTGTCCCACCCTTTGGCCAGTATCCCGTGATGTGCGAGACCTAGCTCCGAGGCTGCCGCTTCGAGACCGTTCTCATGAATCGCATTGCGCAGAATATTGCCGTCGCGTCGATAAACGAAGGCGACGCCACTTTGCATTTCGAGAATGACGCCGGAGCGATCCAGATCTTTCGGCGTCACGCATGTCTGCGCCATGGCCGGAGCGGCAGGGATCAATACACAGAAGACGGTCAGGATTCGTATGCGTTTCAGCATGATATTCTTCTTCATTGTGGTTGTGGTTCCGGTGGTGACGATTGGCGGCCGATGCCCAAGACGTGTCACTTGAACGTCTTGCCCGTTCCGCCCCTCGATCAGATCACTCAGCGGAAAGTCGGGGGCCGCGATCCAGCCCCAGACCATCACATCGGGTGAATGCCCTCAGCGCACCAATTGGCAGACAGACATCCTGCCCGGCACGGTCGTCCACCAATGGCCTGTCCACTTGGCCCGATGTTGCGTGGCGAGAGTGCGGCATTTCTTGTTTGCATCACTTTGGTTCCAGATCGGTCCGGCTTCGGCGGCCCATTTCCTCGGCGCAGAACCCGGGCCGTCCGTGAAGAAGCGCTCTTTGCTTGGCTGCCGACCGGCCAGCACCTCGGTCGTTACACGGTTATAGACGCCGACCTCGCCGCCCACACCGGCGATAGCTACCATCGCCGAGGCACCGATTTGCCGGCCCTGATAATCGTACCAAATGGTCGCACCACCGCCCTTCAGAAACTTGCCCGAATAGGCGAAGCCCTGAGCGTCGCCGGCAATCCCTTGTGAATCGGTTTTGAAGAAGCTGACGATGACATCGTTGCTGAGCGCAGCACCCAGACCCGATGTATAGCCCAGTGTCGCATAGCCCACGGGCACGTAACGCTCGTCCACGTCGATCGCGATCCCGAGTTCGGAATTAATGCCGAAACCGAATTGTCCCGATCCGCCGATGCCGATCGTGACCGTCTGATAGCCGTTGCGGCGGGCCACTTCGAGGACTTGGCCCACGCAGCCGTGCTGCGCGAGTTTCCGCGCCGCGCCCGACCATTTTTTCGCTTCCAGAATACGCATAAGCTGTACGATGCGGCCTCCCACGGATTGACACTGCGCCAGCGTCACGCCGGTTTCCAAAAGCGGTTTCAGGTCGCGTAAGGCTTGTTCAGCCTGTCGGCGCAGGTGCCCCGGTCCAGCCGCAACGCAGGTATCGGAAAGGATATTCTCGGCCAATCCCTTTTCGCATGATGGGAACGCCTGCCAAGCCCTGCAGGGCCGTTCATTTGTGGCACCACAACCCGCAACGTCACCGGGACCGGGGATGCCGATCTTGACGGGAGGAAGCTTAACCGGAGGAAGTTTGACGGGGGGAACTTTGACCGGCGGTAATTTGGGAATCTTCACCACCTTGCAGCGTCCCGCCAACTCTACCAGCCCCTTCTCGCAGGAAGGAAATGCCTGAAAAACAGTGCAAGCCTTCTGATTTTTCGCGCCACAACTCGACACCTGTTCAGGCCGTTTTGCTTGGGCGTCTGTAGGATGGAGCGTCACGATGCTCGTCCCGAGCAGACCAAGGCAAAGCATCAGGGCAGAGAGAGGGCGGGCAATCCGGCGCGGCGTATTATTTGGCAAAGTCGGTTTCATGGTCGCGTTCTCCTTGAAAATGTCATCCGCTCCGTTGCGGTTGCTATTTTTCTATGCGCGTCAATTGCTGACAGCGATGAGGGTAATCCCTCATTCGCACAAAAGTGGAGAAAACGTCGTCTCAATCACCTTTGAGCTGCACAGACAGCGCCCTGAAATGGCGTATCTTTGTATTGCTGCCTTGCGCACCGAATGAGGGACTACCCTCATCGTGAAGTCGGCAGATGCCTGTCATTGAGTGTCGTTCGAGAAGATAGTCGATACGGAAAAGAGAAATCAGGGGATAAGTCGATGACAGTCTCGGTAACGCCCAAGATACGCGCAAGGCACCATAGCCTTGTCATTCCAGCAGTCGGCACAGACGATACTGACCGCGGTTTTTCGGGTAAGTGGGGCGTGATGCAGTTTAAAGGGCAATACCATGAAAGATCGCATAATCTGGCTTTGCTCTGCCGCATGGTACCCTTAAAGCTGAGCGGAATGGTCGAGAAGACCTTCTCTCAATGCATGGGCCAAAAGCTGGGCCATGGAGTGAACCTTGAGTTTAGCCATCAGCCGGGTGCGGTGGTTATCGACCGTTTTCGGACTAATCGACAGCCGCTCCGCAATCTCCGGGTTTGTGCACCCTTCAGCGAGAAGGTGCAAAACTTGGCGCTCTCGCATGGTAATGTCAGCGGTTGGTGCTAGCCCTTCAATCACCGAGAGAACAGCGGGCGAGAAATGACTTCCACCCTCCAGCAAGAGCGAGAAACAGTCATGGATATCCTCGGTCGAACAGGTCTTGAAGGCTATGCCGTCTACCTTGGCCGCAATCCACTCGGCAAGATGCCCCCGCGCGGTGATTCCGGTCACGAGACAAACCCGCGTATCCGGCGACCAGCGACGAACTTCGCCGTAAACTTCCATTCCCTTGGCCAACGGCATGGCGCTGTCGAGGGTCAGCAGCGAGGGTTGCAGTGTCTTGCACAGTGTGATCGCCTCCAACCCGTTCACCGCTTCACCGACGATTTCGGTATGAGGAATAGTCGCTGCGATCTGCCGCAGCGCATTGCGGACTATCATATGATCGTCGGCAATCAGGACGGTGCGGGGTTGGGAAGGATTATCAGGCTGTGACATGGATCTGCATCCTTTCCGGCATCAATCGTTTGCTGTGCGCGATCCTTCTGGCTTGTGCGCTTTTTGCGTCTGGCACCGGACACGCGACAGAGATCAGATTGTCAGATGCTCCGATTCAGAACATTCTCCCTATGATTGTTTTAAATAGCAATACTGGCGAGGTTCCAGACGCATCTTTCGTCACGGGTTTTACGGTCAGGAACGATACCTCCGAAAGTCTTCACTGGCGGTTTCGGACCGAAGTGCTCGAACCGCTCAGATTCGCGTTTCATAAGGGCGAACACACCGACCCATTCTTCGCATCGCCGTTCAGGGCAAGGCCACAGCTTTCGCACGCGAGTCAGGGGCCGGCCATCCGCTCTGACCTCGTCGCGATGGAACCGGGCGAGAGCATCCTCGTCACCGCGCAGTTCGAGCGCTGGCCAGGACCGGAACTGTTCCCCATCAGTTTGGTCAGTGAGTACCGGAGTGATCAGATAGACTGGCGCAATAACATGGCGCACGGCATCTATTTCGGTGCGATGCTGGTCTTCATCACCTTGTTTGTTCTCTCGGCAAATATCATCGCCTCTCCGGCCTCCATATGGTTCGGCCTCTATCTGGCCGCGATGACCGCCCTGAACGCCCATTCGCATGGGTATCTGCTCACGCTTTTGCATATTCCGCCCGAAGGGTTCTACTATATGATCCGCGGATTGCAGGCGGCCCTCATGGTCACCTATCTCGCTTTCGCAATGTCGTTTCTGAAAGCATGGGAACGGTATCCGTCTCTCTGGCGCGTCGTATGCTGTTTCTTCATCGCCATGCTCGTTACCGCCGCGCTGGAGATTACGAACGAGAGCGCAATGCTTCGCCGTGTCACTGATGCGTTTGCGCTCGGTTTCCTGCTCATCGGCATCTGCTCGGCCTATCTTGCCCTTCGGGATGATCATTATGGCGGTCGGTTTTTCGCTGCGGGTTTCGGCCTGCTGTTGATCGCCGGCGTCATCAATTACATCGCGAGTATTCCCGCTTTCGCCGAATGGAACGACCTTGTGGACCGGGTGACACTGACGCTGCAAAGCTGTGACGCGCTGGTATTCGGGGGAGCCATCTTCTATCAAATTTACGGGTTGAAGCGTCAGCGGGATGCCGCGCTGAACGAAACGCTGGTCGAGGTTCGCGAAAAACTCGCCCTCAGCCAAAAACTGCGGCGATCAGAAACAAACCTCCAACGGGCACGCAGCCTCGCAGAGCGCCATCGCTCCACTCTCGCCTCGACCAGTCACGACCTCAGGCAGCCGATCGCCTCGCTGCGGGTATCGCTTGAACAGGCGCGAGACAGTTCACCGGCACTGGCCGCTGATCTATCCTCGGGAATCGAATTTCTGGATTCTGTCCTGGGCCAGACGCTGGAGATAACCCGCCCTGAAACCGAAGATCAGCTTCCATCCGACCGCATCGAAGATGGCGAGCCGGTGGCCTTGCAAATGGTGCTGGAGAACGTGCAACGCATGTTCGCAGCGGAAGCTCAGAAAAAGGGGCTGGAACTCAAGGTTGTTCCAAGCACACTGTCAGTAAGGGTGCCGATAATCGACCTGATCAGGATCGTCTCGAACCTGACGGCAAATGCCATCCGTTACACCGAAAGGGGCGGTGTGCTCGTTGGCGCACGGCGACGTGGCGATACCGTTGCGATCGAGGTTTGGGATACCGGACGCGGGATTGCGGCGGACAAGCAAGACAGCGTGATGATGCCCTACGAGCGCGGGGACGCGCCCGCTTCATCCGCTGGCGAGGGTCTCGGACTGTCGATCGTGCAGCGGTTGGTCAAGCAGAATGGTCTCTCGGCGACGGTCCGGAGTAAACCCGGCAAGGGCAGCGTATTCAAGATTGGCGGATTGCGCCCGGTTTCGCGCGCACCGTGACGGTTGGCGCAGAATAGGGGGATCACCCTATAGCGACCGACGCATATTCCCGGCAATTTGTCCTCACCGACTAAAGAGAAAGGCGACCCGTGATGATTATCGAGTTTACAAACTCCTACTGGAAAACAGCGTTTGTAATGCTGGCAATCAGCATGATCGTTCACCTTCTCCTCAGCTACCCTTGGCTCTTTGCTCCGCCGGGTATCGAAGCGCTCATGGCGATGCCGTCCTCGCATATGCGGATCGGCAACGACATCGTCATGTAACCCGCTCGGATGGGTGGCTTCCACAATCAAGCGAAAGGATACCCCATGACCTTTAGAGCTTTACTCTTCGCTGCCCTCGTTCCGGGTATACTGGCACCATCGGCAGCCCACGCCCTTTCTTGTCGCCCAGCGAATGCAGATCAAGTAATCGATAGAATGCTCGGTTCCGGATCGAACCCAACGATCATTATCGGCTTTCCCACAAAAATCGAGAAGACGAAGCCAGAGGGAAGCGAGCTGGATCTGAAGAACTGGAAAAGACGGCGCGAACCCGAGACAGCAACCTATCACATCACCGGAGTCAGGGTCGGCGCGGACCGGGCGCAGCAATTCATCGTATCGTTCACCAACAGGTGCTCCGGGCCATGGTGTGGCCAATTGCCCAGAAAATCCGTGCCCATGACGTTTCTCCTCCATGAGAAAGAGGGCGCCCTGCAGGGCAATACGGGACCATGCGGCGGTAGCGTCTTTCCCTTGCCGACGCCGAAGCAACACGCCGCTTTGAAAGTCTGCCTTTCCGAAGAGAAATGCGACCCGAACGATCATTCGCTGGAGGGTTTTGACAGCCTGCATCCGTATTCGCGCCGTATGCGAGCCCCAAGAAAGCCTCGTAAGGCGCAGTAGATCTTACGGTAACGAGCGGCATGAAAACACCGACGAGCCTTTGGTTTCATCTCTTCCTGCCCCGACCTTGTGCCCGGACAGGCGATATATCTGGAAAAATGACCATGCAAGACGCCGACCGGGACGTACCACGCAGACCGAGGCCGGAACGAATTACCGGGTTCCGGCACATAGTCGCTTCCGCCGGGTATTCGATATCTGGCGCAAAGCGCCTATGGGCTGAAACAGCTTTCCGGCACAATGTTGCAATTGCGTCAGGCGTTCTTGCTCTGCTGACCTATCTCCATGCGAGTGCCGCGCAGTTCTGTATCGCAATCGTGCTGATCCTGTTGCTCTTTGCCGTCGAAGCATTGAATTCCGCGATCGAGACAATCGTCGATCATCTCTCACCGGATTGGGCGTTATTCGCAAAGGATGCAAAAGACCTTGGCTCTTTCGCTGTATTTTGTCTCTTGCTCGCAAACGGTGTCCACCTCGCTTCGGTGGCCATACCGGGCGCGACCTGGCCATAGCTGTAACGACCTGCAATCAACGGAACTTTGACCAGTATTTATCAGGAGACTTTTACCAGAATTGATCACGATTATCCGAGGGTTGAACTGTTGCCGATTAACGGAGATATTTCCAGAACAGTGGATACCGAACCGTATAGAAATCAGGATTCTCTAACTACTGTTTTAGTATTACATTTCCCCAAAATAGACGTTGCCTTCCTGCGCGTTCCCCTGAAACATGGCTGCCGAACTGGGATGGTCGCGAGGCGACTTGAGAAGGATTGGTTACATGAAAAATCTTGTTTCTGTAGCGGCAGTGGCGTTGTCGCTCGCGGCTGCGCCTGTTGCGCTGGCCAAGGATACGTTGAAAGTAGGCATGATCGTCACACTCAGCGGTCCGCCGGGAGCCTTGGGAAATCAGGCTCGCGATGGCTTCCAGCTCGCGCTCGAAGAGATGGGTGGTAAGCTTGGCGGTATGGAAACGGAGTTTATCCTCGAAGACGATGAGTTGAAAGCGGATGTTGCGCAATCCAAAGCCAGATCGTTGGTTGAGCGTGAGGAGGTTGATTTCGTGGTGGGCACGATCTTCTCGAACATGCTTGCCGCGATTTATAAGCCGGTGATCCAGTCCGGCGCGTTTCTCATTAGTCCGAATGCGGGACCATCGACCTTTGCAGGAAAGAACTGTCACGAGAACTTCTTCGTGACGTCGTACCAGAATAACCAGAACTTTGAGGTTCTGGGCAAGATCGCGACGGACAAGGAATACAGGAAGGTCTTTATGCTCGCGCCTAACTATCAGGCGGGTAAGGATGCGATGGCGGGCTTCAAACAGAACTACAAGGGCGAGATCGCCGATGAGATATTCACACCGTTGGGCCACAAGGATTTCTCCGCCGAGATCGCGCGTATCGCCGATGCGGAGGCCGACGCACTGTTTATCTTCATGCCTGGCGGCATGGGCGTGCGTTTCGTGAAGCAGTTCCGGGCATCGGGCCTTGCGGATAAGATGGCGTTCCTGTCTGCCTTCACGGTGGACGAAACGACACTGCCTGCGCAGAAAGATGACGCAGTTGGCATGAACGGCGCGACGAACTGGGCACCGGACCTCGATAACGAGCAGACGGCGGCCTTCACGGCAGCGTTCGAGGAGAAATACGGTTACATCCCCGGCGGTTATGCGATGCAGGCATATGATAGCGCCAAACTGATTGACTCGGCGGTCACGAAAGCTGGTGGTGTGGGCGACAAGGATGCCGTGCGTGCAGCACTGGAAGCGGCGGATTTCACCTCGCTGCGAGGCGATTTCTCATTTAACAACAATCACTACCCGGTTCAGGATTTCTACCTGCTCGAAGTTGTGAAACGTGATGACGGGAAGTATCACACCTCCATCGTCGAAAAGGTTTTCGACGATTATGCCGACAGCTACGCGGATGCGTGCAAGCTGTGAATGGGTGACTTGAACGGACTGATCTTTTCCATTCCCGCGAATGCGGGGATGGTAACATATCGCGAATAAATGTCCTCCACGCTCCTCCTCATACAACTTTTGAACGGCATCCAGCTCGGTGTGCTGCTGTTTCTTATCGCCGCCGGGTTGACGCTGGTGTTCGGGGTGATGGGGTTCATTAACCTTGCTCATGGCGTCCAGTACATGATTGGTGCGTACCTCACGGTCTGGTTCTACGGTATGACCGGGCATTTCGGAGCGGCCCTTTTGCTGGCTCTGTTGGCGGCGCTAGCGTTGGCGCTTTTTCTCGAATTTGCTGTGTTTCGACATCTATATGATCGCGATCATCTCGATCAGGTGCTGGCGACCTTTGGCGTGATCCTGTTTCTCAATCAGGCGGTCAAGGTGATCTGGGGGCCGACGCCGCTGGTGATCTCGCCACCCGAATTCCTCGCAGGGACGTTTCGGTTGACCGAAAATCTGAACTACAGCATCTGGCGTATCGCGATTATTATGATCGGTTTTACCGTAGCGGGGTTGCTCTGGTTTCTTGTAACGAAGACCCGCATTGGAATGCTCGTGCGCGCGGGGGCGACGAATGCCGGGATGGTGGGGGCGTTGGGGGTCAATATCCGACGACTCTTTATGATCGTCTTCGGTTTTGGCGCGATGCTGGCGGGGTTTGCCGGTAGCATCGCTGCGCCAATTTATTCGGTTGAGCCGGGGATGGGCGACGGACTGCTAATCACCGCTTTCGTTGTGATCGTCATCGGCGGGATCGGGTCGATCCGGGGCACATTCATTGCTGCGCTGCTGGTGGGACTGGTGGATACGCTAGGGCGCTCAACCATCACTGATATCCTCAAGCTGTTTCTTGAGCCTTCAGCGGCAAACCAGATCGGCCCGGCGCTGGCCTCGATGGCGATCTATATCCTGATGGCCGCCGTCTTGTTTTTTCGCCCTGAAGGGCTGTTTCCCGCACAGGGCCGCCGAGCATGAGGGCCGCCGCTCCTGCCCTCGTGGCGTTCATGTTTCTTGCCGCTATGCCCCTTCTCGCCGAGTTCTGGGGCGGATCATACGTGACCGGCCTTATCATGCGTGCAATGATCCTCGCCATCGCGGCGCTGTCTCTCGATCTGCTGATTGGTACCTGTGGATTGGTCAGTTTCGGCCATGCTGCGTTCCTTGGGATCGGTGCGTATACTGCCGGTATCGCAATCACGGAAGGCACGACTGACCTCGCCACGATCCTTGGCATTACCATTGGGATAAGCGTCCTCTTTGCCCTTGTTACCGGCGCGATCAGCCTACGTACCCATGGTGTGACGTTCATTATGATAACGCTGGCCTTTGGCCAGATGCTGTTTTTCACTTTCTCCGCTTTGAGCGAGTATGGGGGGGATGACGGGTTGACGCTGTGGGAGCGTGCCTATGCTTACGGACTGTTCGAGTTTGAACATGGGCTTTTCTACACCATCTTCGGACTACTCGTGGCGATCTGGCTGTTGCTTGATCGCCTCCGACAATCCCGCTTCGGGCGAGTGCTGCTTGCGGCAAAGGAAAACAGCACCCGGATGGAAACGCTCGGTTACGGTGTTTTCGGGTATCGCCTGACGGCTTATGTGATTGCCGGAGTTATTGCGGGCATTGCCGGGGCGCTGACTGCGAACGAGGCGGAGTTTGTCAGTCCTGCCCTATCTGCCTGGCAACGGTCTGGTGATCTCATCATCGTCGTGGTTCTGGGCGGTGTGGGGCGGCGCAGTGGTCCGGTTCTCGGAGCGTTGGCCTTCGTCGTGTTGGAGGAAGGCCTCTCCAGTCTCACCCATGATTGGCGGCTGATCTTCGGGCCGCTTCTGATCTTCATTGTCTTGTTCGCCAAAGGTGGTCTTGCAAGCCTGTTTGAGCGGCGGCAAGCATGAGCGTGCTCCTCGCCACCCATGGGCTATGCAAAAGCTTCGGTGCGCTGACCGTTACTGATGACGTATCGCTGGAATTGCGCACGGGAGAATGTCATGCGCTGATCGGGCCGAACGGTGCGGGCAAGACAAGCTTCGTCAATCAACTTTCCGGGCTGCTGGCGCCTGATAGTGGGCGGATCGAGTTTCTGGGGCAAGATATTACCAACAGCAGCCCCGCCGCGCGGGCGAATGCCGGACTGGCCAGAACCTTTCAGATCACCTCGATTATCCCGACAATGACGCTGTTTGAAAACGTGGCGCTGGCTGCGCAGGCGCGATGTGGCTCAAGCTATCGTTTCTTTCGCCCGGTCCACAAGGATCGACAGATCAATGCGCTCGCCGGGGAAGCACTGGAACGCATCGCGCTAACCAGCCGTAACGACAAGCTTGCCAGAACGCTGTCTCATGGCGAAAAGCGCGCATTGGAACTTGCGATGGCTATTGCCCAAAAACCCAGGGCTTTGCTGCTTGACGAACCGATGGCTGGAATCGGCAGTGACGAAAGCGGACAATTGACCGATACGCTTCTGATGCTGAAACAGGATTACCCACTCCTGCTGATTGAGCATGACATGGATGCCGTATTCAAGGTTGCGGACCGCGTGTCTGTGCTGGTCTATGGTCGCATCATCGCGAGCGGCACGCCTGATGAAATCCGGGCAAACCGCGAAGCGCGCACAGCCTATCTGGGGGATGAGACGTGACTCTCCTCACCGTCGAAAACCTCCACGCGGGCTATAGCTCGGCGCAAATCCTGTTCGGGGTTGGCTTTACGGTCGCTGAAGGGGAAGTTGTTACGCTTCTGGGCCGTAACGGCATGGGCAAGACCACCACCGTGCGCGCCATTCTTGGTCTAACGCCGCCGAGCGCGGGCAGCGTGCGCTTCGCAGGGCAGGATGTTATGGGCTGGCCGCCCCATACCATCGCGCGGCTGGGAATCGGTCTTGTGCCGGAAGGACGGCAAATCTTTCCCACCCTCACGGTCGAGGAAAACCTTATCGCCACATCGAATCGCCGCTTGAACGACCGCTGGACGCTGCCGGCAATCTATCGCTTCTTTCCACGGTTGCAGGAACGGCGGTCTTTTTCCGGTGCACAGCTTTCGGGGGGAGAGCAACAGATGCTCGCCATCGGGCGCGCACTGATGACCAATCCGCGCCTTTTGATCCTTGATGAGGCCACTGAAGGCCTTGCCCCGTTGGTTCGGGCCGAAATCTGGGAACGGCTCGCCGCACTCAAGGCCGAAGGCGAGGCGATTATCGTAATCGACAAGAACCTTGACGCGCTGACATCTCTGGCGGACCGTCACATTATGCTCGCCAAGGGAAGGGTAGTCTGGACAGGTAACTCTGAGGAGTTGAAACAGGATTCCAGTGTGATCGACCGCTATTTGCACGTCTGAAAAAGGGGATAGACATGGATGCTGGCGTTACGACGAAAAAGAGCATGCTTGATGGCGTTGTCTGGAACATTCTGGGCCAGACTTATACGCCGAAGCTGCACTCGGAAAATGCTATGCTGTGGCATGCGGTTCTACCTGCCGATACTTTTGTGCCGCCGCATATCCACAGCACGCAGGATGAGTGGATTCACGTCATGACGGGTGAACTTGAGGTCGATTTTGGTGCAGAGACGCAAAAGGCCGGACCCGGCGATCTGATCCGTATGCCGATGGGCCAACCGCATGGCGTGTTCAACCGTTCTGGTGCCGAAGCCACGGCGATGTTCGGTGTTGCACCAACACGCGGGCTATACGACCTGTTCGGCAAGATTAGCGATGTTCCCGATCCGGGCGAGGTCGTGCGTCTTGCCGCGCTACACGAGATCGATTTTTTGCCTCCGCCAGCGTAACCGATCATGCGGGTTTTAATCGTCGGAGGTGGTATCGGGGGGCTAACGGCTGCGCTCGCCCTCCATGCGCGGGGAATCGAGAGCGTAGTTTGTGAGCAAGCATCGGAAATCCGTGAGCTTGGCGTGGGTATCAACACGCTCCCCCATGCGATCAAGGAGCTGTCGCTTCTGGGCCTGCTTGATGATCTCGACCGCGTGGGTATCCGTACCAGCGAGCTGATCTACAAGACTGCGCGGGGGCAACCGATCTTGCGTCAGCCGCGCGGCATCGACGCCGGATACGAATATCCGCAATTTTCGATCCATCGAGGAAAACTGCAAACTGTACTGCTCGATGCTGTTCGCGCGCGGCTGGGTGACGGGGCCGTATTAACTGGCCATAAGCTCACCGGGTTCGATCAGGACAAGGCGGGGGTGACAGCGCGATTCGAGACGCCAGAGGGTGAAATCGAACTTCGCGCCGATGTCATGGTCGGTGCCGATGGCATCCATTCCACGATCCGCCGCCATTATCGCGGTGAGGAAGGCCCACCGAGCTGGAACGGAATCCTCATGTGGCGGGGGGCAACGTGGTGGCCGCCTTTCCTGACGGGGCGGTCAATGATTATCGCGGGTGGGATGAAATCCAAACTGGTCCTCTATCCGATTGGCAACGACCCGAAGCGTCCTGGTGAAACCTTGATGAACTGGGTTGTCTGCGCGAAAATCGGTGATGGGTCGATGCCCATTCCCGGTCGGGACGACTGGTCCCGTGTCGGAACCGTCGATGAGGTGATGACGCATGTGGACGATATTCTCTCGCTGGACGAGGTTGATCTTGAGGCCTTGATCAGTGCGACGCCGGAAAACTACGTCTATCCGATGTGTGACCGGGAGCCATTGCGCCGCTGGAGCTGGCGGCGCGTGACCCTACTCGGCGATGCGGCCCATCCGATGTATCCTGTCGGCTCGAACGGGGCCAGTCAGGCCATCCTCGACGCCGTGATTCTGGCTGATTGCCTTGCCGAACTTTCGCCGGTCGAGGCATTGAAAACCTACGAGAAGGCCCGAAGGTCAGCGACGACGAAGATCGTACGAGCCAACCGAAAAGGCGGTCCTGAACGGGTTATTGATCTGGTCGAGGAGCGCGCGCCTGATGGTTTTGACAATCTCAACGACATTGCAAACGGAGCAGAACTGACGGCATTGGTGGGCGCCTATCAGTCGATGGCAGGCTTCGCGCGCAATCAGGTCAATAATTAAAGTAGGTTCTGCTTCCCAAGGTCACTGGAGGCGCGATGCGTTCACCACCGTCACCCATCATCAGAGCGCGCCGATGCTGCCGCCCCGGCACAGGCGATCACGACGAAGGCGATGGCGAACATTTGGCGGATGGTCAGCGCCTCATCCAGTAGTACGAAGCCGATCACCGCGCTGATCGCCGGTTCGATGCTCAACAGCACGCCGAAGGTTCGCGGTGGCAATCCCTGTAGAGAGATCATTTCAAGACTGATTGGAATGGCACTTGATAAGACAGCGAGGGCGATGATGGTTGGCAACAGCGCGATATCGAACAGGGCAGGGCCAGCCTCGGCAACCCCCAGTGGCGCAATGACCAGCGCGGCGGCGGTCATGCCCAGTGCGACGGCCTGTTGCCCATGTTGCTTACCCGCCTGTCGCCCATAAATGATATAGAGCGCCCAACACGCCGCCGAAGCCAAGGCCCAGCAGATACCAATCGGATCAAGGGCATCTGGCGATCCTGCGATTGGCATGAGCAATACGAGGCCAAGGACGGCCAATGCCGCCCAGAAATAATCCTTCCGGGTCTGCGAAAAGATCACTGATACTGACAGCGGCCCAAGAAATTCGATGGCCGAGGCGATACCAAGGGGCAGGGTTGTGAGAGAGATAAAGAAGAACAGGTTCGTCCCGCCCAACGTGACGCCATAGATAGCCAACGGCTTCCAGTTGTCGCGCGTCAGCCGCGCTCGCCAGCCCCGCAGCAATACAAAGACAATCAGCGCCCCCATAACCGCCCTTGCCGCCGTCGTCCCCGTCGCGCCCATCACCGGGAACAGGCTTTTGGCAAAGGCTGCTCCTGCCGCCATCGACACGATGGCCAGCAGAAGGCACAGGATCGGAATGACCAGTGCGGAGGCGGGGCGCATGGATAATCAGCGCCCCGTCAGGCTCATGTCAGTGCCCGCGCCACGAGATTCTGGAAGTGATGCGCCGCATGTTCGCTGATTTCCGAGCGGGCCTCATCCACCATGAACCGCCCCTGATGGTATCCGCGCGAATGCAGCCCGCGCTGCACATCCTCGACCAGATCAACGTCTTCTGGCCCCAGAACCTCGCGAAAATATGTCAGCGCCTTGTCTTCTGTTTCTGTCAGGGCGTTACCGGGGACATGATACGCAAAAACCTGATGCGTTACCTCCGGGGCCGTTGGCAGGAACGAGAATGTCGCAATCCCGGATGTTCCCGGAAACTTCGCAAAAGCCAGCATCGGCCACAGATATAGTGTCGCAAAAGTCTTGTCGCTGCTCTGCGGATCATAATCAAATGCTGAATTCTCCGGGCGCGTCCCGCCCCACTGGATCGACCAATACTCATGGGTTTCGACTTCATAGGTGGGCATCTCCACCAGATCGACAAACGCCTTGTGCGCGGTCGAGCAATGATAGCATTCCAGCAGATTGTCCCCGACATTCTTCCAGTTGCCGGCAATGTCGAAAATCACATCGCCCCCGGTTTTCAGCGCCGGAGCATCGGGGCAGAGCGCCAGTAATCGTTCTTCGGCCCCCTCGTAAACCTCCGCCATCGGGCGCGCATCCGGGTCCAGATTAATGAAGACGAACCCGGCAAAGTTATCCACCCGGATTTCGGGGATCGAGAACTCCGCCTTGTCGAATCCGGCCACTTGCGCACAATTCGGGGCCGCGATCAGCGCGCCATCATGGTCATAGCTCCACGCATGATAGGGACAAACGAGCAGCTTTCTGGCTTTGCCCTTGCCGCGCAGCAATGAATGTCCCCGGTGTTGACACACATTATGAAATGCCTTGATCTCGCCCGCCTCGGTATGAATTACATACAACCGTTGATCCGCGACCTCCGCCGTCACGTAATCCCCCGGTTCGGCCAGCTCGCTGGCATGGGCGACATAAATCCACGATTTCAGAAAGATTGCTTCCGTCTCCGCGCGCAGAACTTCGGGATCGACATACATCGAGGCAGGAAGCGTGTAGGATTTCCCGGCATCACTGTCGAACCTGTCCAGGGGCGTCCCGCCCCGCGCCAGCATATCATCCATCGTTCCCTCCCTTATTGTCAGGTTGCGGCGGGCTGCATGTCCGTTTCCATGAAGTCCCGCACGATCCGTTCAAAATCCCTGTCGCGGTCCAGCCCCAGCCGGTCCGCCGTTTCCGTCACCAACTGGCTCGGCCAACCCTGAACGATCCGCTCGATGGCCGGGTCGATCTCATGGTCCACAAGGCCAAGGACATTCTCACCCCCTACTGCCTTCAATGCATCAAGCATGGCTCCGACGGTAATCGTCATCCCCGGCAATGCAAAATTGCGCATCCCGCCGAGAACCTCATCATCAATCTCCGCCACTTTCACAAGATTTTCCACTGTTACGCGGGGCGAGGCGAGCCAGATTTCCTGCTCCATCGAAACCGGGCACATTGCCGGTTCGCCTTGTAGCGGCTCACGAATGATTGAGGAGCAGAAAGATGATGCGGCGGCGTTGGGCTTGCCGGGCCGCACGACCACCGTAGGCAAGCGAACTCCGCGCCCGTCGATAAATCCCCGGCGGCTGTAATCATTCAACAGCAATTCGCCGATGGCTTTCTGGGTGCCATAGCTGGTTTGCGGTGTCGTTGCCGTCCAGTCCTGAATCGGTTGCGGAACATCCGTGCTGAACGAGGCAACGCTGGAGGCATAGACTAGTACAGGTGTATGCACCCGGTCCCGACATGCTTCGAGAATGTTGAACGTCCCGAAAAAGTTCGTGCGCATCCCGGCGACGAAATCCTTCTCGGCCTGTGCGCTGACGACCGCGGCCAGATGGTAGATCACATCCCAGTCTTCCGAGAGGATCGCATCGACTGCTTCGCGGTCTGCTATATCAAGAGCATGGGTCGTTACGGCGAAATCCGCTTCGATGGCTGGTGGCGCGTCAATATCGGCCAGCGCCAGATGCGTGATGTCCTCGCCGCGCAAGGTTGTCCGCTCAATCAATCGCAGGGCAAGTTTTTGCCCCACGAATCCGCCGCCACCGATAATCAGTACCCGCAAAATTCCACCCCCGACTTCTATGCCATACAGATGCCGTTCTGCCCTGAAAGGGCTGGTACATGCAATGTATCTGCGCAATCGGCGGGTGGGGAGGGGGCAAGCCGCCGCTTTAGAGACCCCGTAGTACCGTTGTCACTGTTTCCAGCGACGTCGCCGCCAGTTGGGTGCGCCGGGCGGCCTCAACGCAGATATGTGGTTGATGGATACCGCGCGCACATTCCACAGCCCGCATTGCATCGGTCCGTTGTGCATTGACCCGATGTTTGAAGCCATTGAACGCCCCGGTCTTCTGCGCGGCTTTCAGTCTTTTATCCACTTGTGCACAGGTCACACCCTCGCCACGCAGGGCTTCCCCCAGTTCTCGTGGTTGGATCGAACTCTGACATAGTTTCCAGATCATGTCGGTATGGATGACCGGGAACAGGCGGATGATCGCGCGGTATTGCTCGTCAATGTTGTCATAGACACTGGCGACGACATCCGGGGACCAGAACTCATAGCTGGCGAGGAAGGTATGTGGTTCGATTTGCGCTCCGGGGAAGGGTTCAGGGATATATCCCGGTGGCGGAGCCGGTAATTCCAGACCCTGACGCAGAAATGCGAATACGATCTCGCCGCTGCCGTCCTGTGCTGTCCAGGTAACGCCAAGGCCCAGATCCTTCGGTATGATCCGCGCGCTTCCGCGTTTTCCGCGAAAGATCAGATCCGTAACGAAGGAACCACCCTGCCGCGTTCCGGTGATCGCTTGTCCACTGCCATCTGCGGCAGAGATGCGCCCCGATGCGGTGCTGCCGTTATCCTGCAACTGGATCGTCAGCCCCTGAGCATGATCCAGTCCATAATAGACGCCGCCTATGCGTTCCTGCGCCGAGGCCAGGGTGGTGAGCATCAGGACCATGGCCCCGGTTCCGGTTAAAATTCGAAAGAGCGAACGCCAGTAATGTGCGAACTGTACCATGAAACTGTCTCCGTATGCGCCGGATTGCCCTTGTGGTACAGAGGCAACCGGATTTCAAGCGTTCCGCTGGCTTCTCCTGTGCGGTATGGGAAGCGGACGATTTCCATGTGGCAATACTATGGTGCAGAAGGTGGAGTGTTCATGGATTGGGACAAGTTGCGCATCTTCCATGCCGTCGCCGAGCAGGGCAGCATTACCCATGCAGGCGAAATGCTGCATCTCAGCCAGTCAGCGGTCAGCCGTCAGGTGCATGCCCTTGAACAGGCCGTGGGCGCGCCGTTGTTTCACCGTCACCCGCGCGGCCTTCTGCTGACCTCCGAAGGCGAAATCCTGTTCGAGACGACGGCGCAGATCACGCAGCGCCTCAATGCGGCGACTGGCGAGATACGTGGCGTCAAGGAAGGGGTGTACGGGGGATTGCGCGTCACCTGCACAGTCGATTTCGGTTTGCTGTGGCTGATTCCGCGTTTGCCAAGATTACTGGCCCAGCATCCTGGCCTTTCCATTGATCTTAATATGACCGAACAGGTTCTCGATCTTCCCATGCGCGCAGCGGATGTCGCGATTCGTCAACGCAAGCCGAGGCAGGCCGATGTGATTGCGAGACCTCTTTGGTCGGCCCCTGTCGGTCTCTATGCCACGCAGGCGTATCTGGATCGGGCAGGGGTGCCGACCAAGCGTGCCGATTTGGAACAACACACTCTCATCCGGTACAGTCCCCAAGCTCCTCAACCGGCTGAGGATCTCGACTCACTCTTTATCGAGAAGGCGGATGAAGCCGTCTTGCGGGCACGAATCGTCGTAAATTCGCACATGGGAATCGTTGAAGCCGTGCGCCATGATGCAGGAATTGGTATTTTACCTGATTATCTCGCTCGTGAGGGCAGGTTCGTTCATGTCTTACCGGGAATCGGGGAAGCTTCGATCTCACTCTATTTTGTTTATGCATCCGAAATGCGTCAGTCCAAGCGGGTTTCAGTGCTTAAGAACTTCATAGAGAGAGAAATTAAAGTTGATAAATCTACGTAATAATTAATTATTATTTATAGTTAATATTAACCAATCATTAAATTATTTATTTAGTAAGAGCGAATATTGTATTGAATACATCATTATTCGTATTCAAAACTCCCCTATAGGTGTCTTGCTGTCAACAGAAGTTGGCCCGTGCTTTGCACACTGCCACAGACACACACTCTGACTGACCAACTATTGAAGAGGCGACCATGTTCGATTGGAAAATCACGACGTCGCGTGCTGCGCTCGGGGTCGCCGTTACGGCGGCATCGCTCGCGACCACGCTCAATGCAACCGCAGCGCCGATTACGTCACAGGATGACGCGGCATTGTTCAAGCTGCGTTATGCTGCCAAGGCGGCGACAGGTCTGAAGACAGCCCGTAACCCGCTCGACAGCGCGGTGTTACCGCTGACCAACGCTTCGACTGCAAACGAATACACCCTTGAGCAGATTGATCTTGGTGGCCAGTTTGGTGCCACTTCTGTTACCGGTTCTGTTGGCCCGGCTATCAATGCACCGCAAATCGGGATTGACCCGACGGCTCGCGCGACTGTTTCTCAGCCTACTGCATCTTCCTATGGTGTAATCGATACTGTTCCCGCTGGTTCTGGTACGAACACCTTTGCGAATACCGGTTCCGGCACGTCGGTTTATCAACCTTCGTATCAGGCTTCTGAAACTGGCGGCCAGTACGTCGTCGATAATGGTGTGATCGCAGAGAGCGATTCCTATTCGAGCTTTGGCAACGCTGGTTCCAGCACCGGAACTTACACGTACGATGCGCCGGGCCAGAACGTGACGGTTGGTGATACGTTCATCTCGAACGAAACCTTCGTTACAGAAACCTTCAATCCTGGTGCCCTGACTCTTGGCAGCTCTCACATCGGTGATTGCGGGCAAGTGGACACGATTCTTGATACCGTGCCAATCGAGCCGTATCTCGGCCCGATCCAGATTGTTGAGCAGCCGCAGATCATCGAAACGATCGTGCAGCAGCCCCAGACCATCGAACGTGAAACCATCGTTCAGGCTGCGCCTCAGACTGTTGTCTGCCCGAACGTTCCGGCTGCACAGCCGTCAAACATCCATGTTAATATCACTCCGGCTCCACAGGCTGCGGCCCCTGTCTTTGCTGCAGCACCACAGCAGCAGTTGATTGCTCCGGCGGCTCCATCGTTCTTCGGTTTTAGCGGTTTCGGTGGTTTTGGCGGTGGTTCGTCCTCCAGCCAAACGGTCGTTGTCGAGCAGGGGGCAGCGGGCGATACGTTCAACGACAACCGTTTCTTCGATCAGCGGGTCTTTAATGAAGACAACCGTGTTACGAACGACACAACCAACAACGACAACAGAGTCACGAAAAATATTGATCGTAGTGCTAGCACGACCAATAATGACAATAGAGTCACGAACAATATTAAACGTGAGTTCAACACGGTCAACAATGACAATCGTGAGTTCAACACGGTTAGCAATGACAATCGTGAGTTCAACACGACTAACAATGATAATAGTATCACGAGAAATGTTACGAAAAACATTAATCGTGGGATCAACACAACAAATAATAATAGTAGCAGTAGCACTACGAACAACAATACGACTAATAATAGTAGTAGCAGTACGACCAACAACAATGTAATCGATAATACTAATAATAGCAGTACGACTAATAATATCGTCAAGGCGAATAACAACACAACTAATAACAATATTAACAACACGACTAATAATACAACGACAAGCAGTAGCAGCAGCTCCTCGTCTTCTTCCTCATCTTCAGGGGGTGGATCTTCGACGTCTTCAAGCTCCTCTTCGGGTGGCAACGCTTCGTCGAGCAGCAGCTCGTCTTCGGGCGGTAGCACCGGTTCCTCGTCGTCTTCGAGTGGCGCAAGCAGCTCGTCTTCGGGCGGTAGCACCGGTTCCTCGTCGTCTTCGAGTGGCGCAAGCAGCTCGTCTTCGGGCGGCAGCACCGGTTCCTCGTCGTCTTCGAGTGGCGCAAGCAGCTCGTCT
>CALFFK010000099.1 GCA_937957975.1 uncultured Neomegalonema sp. | reverse complement strand
GCGATCTGGGCGCAGCAATTTGACAACGTGGCCAATCGACAGGCTCATATCGACTCCACCGGCCCTGAAATCTGGGAACAGACGGGCGGCAAGGTGGATGGCTTTATCTGTGCTGCCGGATCTGGCGGTACTGTGGCCGGGATTGCCATGGCCCTCCAGTCAAAAGGCGTAAAATGTGGCATCGCCGACCCCGAAGGCGCAGCATTGTACAGCTATTACAAGACCGGCGAACTCGCCTCCGAAGGGTCTTCAATTTCCGAAGGCATCGGACAGGGCCGTATAACGGCCAATCTGGAAGGCTTCACTCCCGATTTCGCCTATCGCGTCCCTGATGCCGAGGGGTTGGAAATCATGTTCGATCTGCTCGAACATGAAGGGCTGTGTATGGGTCTATCAACCGGCATCAACGTTGCGGGCGCTGTGCGGATGGCCAGAGAGATGGGGCCGGGTCATACCATCGTGACCATTCTTTGCGATTACGGCACACGCTATCAATCAAAACTCTGGAACCCGGAATTCCTCCGCTCGAAAAACCTGCCCACACCGGATTTTCTTGACCGTCAAACCGACCGCCCCACCGTCTTCGTCGGTTGAGCCGGCAACTCCGCGGAAGTAATTTTCCGGTCCCGGCCATACGCCGGGATCGTTACCTTGGTCGCCGCAATACGCCATGTGATAATGGATCACTTTGATTTTGCATTGCCTCAGACTGTTGTGAACGTACCCTGCCGTTTGAGTGCGCAGCAAAATAAGGCAAGGTTCAGCCAGAACGAACCATTCAAGCGAAGTCGCAAAACCGATCCTTTCTGCGACGGTTAGAGGAATGAGCAGCTAGCGCCCAATACCTTGCAGACCTTGCCCTACCATCACTTTCGCGTCGTGGGATTCGAGCGGCTTTGCATTAGGTCGTGGGATTCGAGCGGCTTTGCATTAGAATGTGTTTGTGGCGCTTCGCTACCAAATTTTTGGTGCAACAGTCTACTGGCGATTGCCAAGATCACCAGTCCAATGCCGACTAAAAAATATTCCACCAGAACCTCCTCGTTATTCAGACAAATATAGTCCGACAAGCCTCGAATGTAAATTTCTGGGGTGCGATGATAATTAATGCGTTAGACGAAGAATGTCGGAACCTTACAGACTCTCGAATCCAAGCTTTACGCGCCTTCAGAACGGAAATCCGACCATTCGTTTAGCGACTGGGTTTTGCAACAGCTAACCTGTTGATCCCGTTGAGGTCGAAAAACTGTTGCAAAACCCTTACTTTCCGCAACTCTGCGGGTCGTCCGCTTGGGGCACGCTTTCACATTAATGCGCTGACCCTCAATATGGCCGCTCCCGGCGAAAAGTTAACCCTCATCTTTATAACGCTGCATCGATTTTCAGACTGACCCACTACCCGCGATGTCAAAACACGCGAAGCTGTGGTTTGATGTGAAACGCGATCAAGTTGCGTCAGCAAACGCGCCATGAGCCGCGCGTTTGCTGACGCTCTGCTTCAACCGGATCGCGTTTCACACTATCCTACCCGGTTATACACATCCTCCAGCCGGACAATATCATCCTCGCCCAGATACGCGCCCGTCTGCACCTCCACGATAGAAAGCGGTACTTTTCCCGGATTACGCAACCGGTGGATGCAGCCGAGAGGCAGGTAAACAGACTCGTTTTCCGTCACCAGCAGTTCCTCGTCATTCCGCGTCACCACGGCTGTGCCACGCACGACGACCCAATGCTCTGCCCGGTGGAAATGCTTCTGGAGCGACAGCACCGACCCCGGATTGACCGAGATATGCTTCACCTGATGTCGATCCCCAAGGTGAATACCCTCATAGAAGCCCCAGGGACGATAGACCCGCACATGGGTATTATGCTCCTCCCGGCCCTCGGCCTTAAGCCGGTCAACGATGGCCTTCACATCCTGGGATCGGTTCTTCGGCGCGACCAATACGGCATCGGCGGTCGAAACCACCACCACATCCTCCATCCCGATCACGGCAACCAGCTTGTCTTCAGAACGCACATAGGAATCCGAGACATCATGCAACAATGCGTCCCCTTGGGTAACATTGCCCCTCGCGTCCTTCTCGCCGACTTCCCATAGCTGCTCCCACGATCCAATATCCGACCAGCCCAGATCGCATGGCGCGACCGCTGCACGGTCACTCTTCTCCATGACCGCATAGTCAATACTGTCCGCACGACAGGCAAGAAACGCCTCTTTGTCAGGTCGCACGAAATCCAGATCTTCTTTCGCGCCCTCCATCGCTTTCCGGCACGCATCAAGAATATCAGGCGCATGATGGGCCAATTCCTCCAGATAGCGCGCAGCGGAAAAGACAAACATGCCGGAATTCCAGCGATACCCACCTTCTGAAAGGAACCGTTCTGCGGTCGCCGCATCCGGCTTTTCCACAAATTGGGCAACATTGCGCACGAGGCCCGTAATCGCCTCGTCGCCAACCTTGATATAACCATACCCCGTGCTCGGCGCGGTTGGTTGCAGGCCAAAGGTTACGAGATGGCCATCGCGCGCCGCTTCCGCCGCCGCATCCACAGCCTCGAAGAAAGCATCCGTTTTCTTGATCTGATGGTCAGCGGCCAGCACCAGCAGCACGGCGTCCGGGTCTTGCTTCATCGCGTGCAACGCGGCCAGCGCCACAGCCGGGGCCGTATTCCGCCCCGCCGGTTCCAGCAGAATACCGCCATGCATCACCTGCGTTTCCTGCATTTGCGCCGCAATCAGGAAGCGGTGTTCGTCGTTGCAGATCAGGATCGGGGCCGCAAACCGGGCCGTGTCCGATACCCGCGCGACTGTTTCCTGCAACATTGTCCGTTCGCTGGTCAAAGGCAGCAATTGCTTTGGATAAAGCGCCCGTGACATCGGCCAGAGCCGGGAACCAGTGCCACCACACATTACTGCCGGTACGATTCGCGCCATTATGCGTCTCCTTCGAGTTGCTCGCGCAGAAATGTGCGCAGGTCGTCACCAAGCCCCTCACGGGCCAACCCCGCAGCGACATTCGCCATCAGGAATCCTAGTTTGTCGCCGCAATCGTAGCGCCTTCCGGTAAATGAACAGCCATAAAGCGGCGCATCAGCCATTGTTCCTGCAATCGCGTCTGTTAGCTGGATTTCGCCCCCTGCACCCTTTTCCTGCCGGTCGAGATACTCGAAGACAGATGGCTCCAGAATATACCGGCCCGTCGCGGCAAAGGTCGATGGCGCGGCATCGGGATCAGGTTTTTCCACCATCCCTTTCGCCCGGAATACGCCATCCACAGTTTCTCCATCAGGATCGAGAATACCATACATTGACGTCTTCTCGCGCGGCACGTCCTGCACTGCCAGCACATGCCCTTTCCCGATCCTGCCATGGGCCTCCACCAGCTCCGCAATGCATGAGCGGTCCAGCACCACCTCGTCCGGCAACAATACGGCGAACGGTTCATCCCCCACCGCATGTCGTGCACACCAGACCGCATGGCCCAGCCCCAGAGGCTGGGCTTGCCGCACGATGGTCATGCTTCCCGAAGGCAACGTCGATTCGCGTAACAGCTCCAGCCCTTCTGTCTTGTTCTTCCGCTCCAATGCCGCCTGCAATTCAGGATGGGCATCGAAATGGTCTTCCATCATCCCTTTTCCGCGTGAGGAGACGAAGATAAATTCCTCTATTCCAGCGGCTTTTGCCTCTTCCACCGCGTATTGCAGGACGGGCTTATCGACCACAGGCAACAGTTCCTTTGGCATTGCTTTGGTTGCGGGCAGGAACCGGGTGCCCAACCCTGCCACGGGAAAGACGGCCTTGCGAATGGGTCGTATCTTGCTCATATCCTGCTCCGTGGACGAATAAAATGTCACGCTGTATGTGCATCAGGAAACCCGGATGAAACCTTAAAATGGTACAAATCAGCAATCGTCCGACCATCATTTTGCATTTTTCGCGTGCTCTGACCGAAAATGGCGCGACTTTTTACCTTTTTCACGGTATGCAACTGGAAGGCCTTCCAAAGGTTTTTTTCTAAATCGCATTCCAACCGGAACGTGATCCTTGTGAACTACGATGGAGAATAGCGATAGCTCGTCGACCAAATATGGCGCCGCCCAGCCGCGATACCGGCCCCCGCGTCAATCAGCATATCCGCGCCCCCAAGGTGCGCGTGATCGATCACGAGGGTCAAAACCTCGGTGTGATGACCCCCCGCGATGCATGGGAGGCCGCTGTCGAAGTTGGCCTTGATCTCGTTGAGGTTTCCCCAAACGTTGATCCCCCCGTCTGCAAGATTCTCGACTACGGCAAGTACAAGTACGAGCTGCAGAAAAAGGCTGCCGAGGCACGCAAGACGCAGAAAACCATCGACCTCAAGGAAATTAAATTCCGCCCCAACATCGACACACATGATTACGATGTGAAGCTGCGCAACTCACGCAAGTTTCTGGAAGATGGTGACAAATTGAAAGTCACGCTTCGCTTCCGGGGTCGCGAGATGGCGCACCAGGAGCTTGGTCGTGATTTGCTTCAGCGAGTCTCCGACGATCTCGAAGATATAGGCAAGGTTGAATCAATGCCGAAACTCGAAGGTCGTCAAATGGTGATGGTCGTCGGTCCCCGCGCCTGATTTCGCAGCGCCCCGTTCATGCGGGGCGTCCGGCAGGGCAGGAACTGAACCACTATGACCGCCTTACGTCATCGCATCGAACAAACCGGCCTGATGGCCGCGCAGAGGGTTCTTGAACGCCTCAGCCTCGACCGGGGTACTGCGCTTGCCGGCGCTTTGGGGCGTGGCTTTTCCCCTGCCCTGCGCAGTCGCGCACTCGCGAATCTGCGTCTTGCAATGCCCGATCTTGATACCCCCGAATATCATCGGATCATCACTGGCATGGCCGACAATCTGGCCCGCAATGCCGCAGAATATCTTCATCTTGCCGAGTTACGCGACGACCCCGAACGGATCACCCTTACCGGAGCGGATCATCTCGAAGCCGCCCGTGCCACCGGTCGCGGTGCAATTCTCGTTACTGGCCATCTCGGAAACTGGGAAGCCGTACGCGCCGCTTGCGCTCGTCTGGATTGGCCTCCGGCAATTATATACCGCCAGTTCAACAACCCTCTCTTTGACGCTCATTCGCAGCAGTTGATGAGTGCTCTGAACGCCCCGATCCTGCACAAGGGCAAACGTGGAACCCTCGGCCTGCTGCGACATATCCGTAAAGGCGGCGCAGCAATGATCCTCAGCGATCAACGCTTTAACGGGGCTCCTGAATTACCGTTTTTCGGGATACCCGCCAAAACGGCCCTCGCTCCGGCTGAAATCGCGATACAATATGGGGCGACCCTGTTGCCCGTGCGAGGCATACGCCGGGGCCGCACCAGCAGATTCGATGTAACCATCGACCCACCACTTCATACCGACAACCATGACAACACAGCGCAAGATACGATGCGTGAAATAAACCGGCGTCTCGAATCATGGATACGCGAGACGCCGGAACAGTATTTTTGGCTGCATAATCGCTGGGGCAAGGCCGCCAGAATTGCTTCTGCCGGTCAGTAAAGTTCCTGAACCGCCCCAAGGATTGGCCCAACCTTACCCTGCTGCACAATCACAACCGTACCACCTTCACCTTCGGGTTGTTCAAAAGCGAGATCGAGAGGATTCTTGCCATCCCAGCGCCCCGCCGCACGCCATTCGCGCACCACATTTGAATAGGTGATGGACCGTCCGTGGTTTTCGCCACCACCAATCGCTTTTGTGACTTCGTTGTCATATCCGACTATCCACACCACAGTATCCGCCGAAAGTCCGGCTGTCGCAGGTGCCTTTACGCGATACCGCCCTTTACCTTCGGGTTTGATGGTAAGGGCAACCTTATCCTCTTCGTCGCGATAGGCATTGACCGCAGACATGACCTGCTGCTTTCGGCTGCCAACGACATCCATCTTTCCGTCAAACATCATTTGCGGCGTATAAACGTTACGGGAACGCTGCTTGCGGGCATAAGCGCGCTGGCGATCAGCATTACCGGGAAGCGCCAGATCATCTTTCCATCCGAGATAATCCCAATAATCGACGTTCAGCGTCAACGGCACGATCCCCGGTATGTCTCGCAGTGCGGTCAGCATCCGGTCGGCAGGGGGGCAGGAACTGCATCCCTGAGACGTAAACAATTCAACGACGATGGTATTTTGCGCCTGTGCCGCTCCATTCCAAAAAATGGCAAGAGCACAAGTAAGGGCGCGAATCGGGGATAAGATCGTGGTGGGCATAGTGTGGCGGCCTTCCTGCAAGAGGTACGGATTTCAACCGGATGCCTTAGCAATTAGGGTGCAACATTCATCCGCGCGAATCACGGCTGCGCGAGCGTTGCGACATATTGATCCTGACTACCTACACCTAAAAATAGAGATACAATGTCTAAAAAAATCATCCTCGCAATGTGGTCTGGCCCCCGCAATATCTCCACCGCGATGATGCGTGCCTTCGAGAATCGGAGAGATACGGCGGTTTGGGACGAACCATTCTACGCTCATTACCTCGCCACGACCGGACTCGATCATCCAATGCGCGAAGCTGTGATCGAAGCAGGGGAAACCGACGCGAATTCCGTGATCGAAACATGCCTTAATGTTCCAACTCACCCCAATCGTCATGGCGAGATACCCCGATTCTGGTTCCAGAAACACATGACCATGCATATGCAATCGGAAATCCCCCTTGGCTGGACGGCCAAAGCGCGCAACTTTTTTCTAATCCGCCGCCCCGAAGCCGTCCTTGCCTCCTACCATGATCGCCGCGCCAACCCGACCGCCGGTGATGTGGGCTTTGCCCGTCAGGCCGAGCTATTCGATTATATAACGCAGATGCAGGGTACCCCTCCTCCCGTTATTGACAGTGACACGGTTCTTGCCGCCCCGGAGGCGACCCTGCGCGCCCTTTGCGATGCCCTTGCTATTCCCTTTGACCCGGCGATGTTGTCATGGCCGCCCGGTCCCCGCGCTGACGATGGTGTCTGGGCCGCCCACTGGTACGCCTCTGTCGAAACGTCCACTGGGTTTGCCCCGGCCCGCGCGCCGCGCAGCCTTCCTGATCACCTCGCCCTCCTCGCTGATGCCTGCCGCCCCCATTACGAAAGCCTCGCCGCTCACGCAATAACCCCCTGACCCCTGAATCACCCTTTCCTGACGAATCCTGAAATATTTAGTTCCGCCCTTGTTCTTTTTTGATTCTTGTGGCAATGAGAACAAAATAGAGACAGGAGAGAACGATGCAGGATCAATCCGGCCATAATTATCGCACAGCCCTCCGTGCCGACCTTGCAAATGCAGAGACACGCGTTGCCATGGCGGGGGCTGCATTCCACCGTGCGAAGGCCGAGCGGGAACGGTCATGCTGGCAAGGTAGCGTTCACGCACCCGTTGATCGCGTTCATGCGGCCCGCGAAGCCCTGCGCGCCATGGTGATCCGCCGGGCAGAGAAACGCGCGGAACAGGCAGAATATGACTACGAGCTGATTGATAACGATGATCACTATGACGATGATGTTGCGGCTTGATCGATGGCCGGTTCCAAACGGGGAAATGCCCCGCTTCCCAAGAGCGCCGAACCGGGTTATGCAACGCGCAAACCCCGCAAACGGACCGGACGCCCCATCGCCATGCCTTCCGATCTCTTCGAACAGAACGACGCGGCGTCGAAAGCCTATTCCGCCGATGACATCGAGGTTCTCGAAGGCCTCGAACCCGTCCGCAAACGTCCCGGCATGTATATCGGCGGCACTGATGAGCGGGCATTGCACCATCTCGTCACCGAAGTTCTCGACAATTCCATGGACGAGGCAGTCGCAGGCCACGCAAACCGCATCGACGTATCCATAAATGCTGACGGTTCGGTCACAGTACGCGACAATGGACGGGGCATCCCCGTCGATCCACACCCTCGTTTTCCTGATAAATCAGCTCTGGAAGTCATTCTTACGACCCTCCACGCGGGCGGTAAGTTTTCCGGTAAAACGTACCAGACATCCGGCGGCCTCCACGGCGTCGGCGTTTCCGTCGTCAATGCCCTGTCAGACAATCTTGATGTAGAGGTTGCCCGCGAAAAGCGCCTTTATGGCCAGAAATTCTCGCGCGGATTACCAATCACAGGTCTTGAGGAACGAGGAGCGGCCCCAAACCGGCGCGGCACAACCCTTACCTTTACGCCTGACCCCGAAATCTTTGGCGAACGCGCCAGCTTTCGCCCTGCCCGCCTCGTCAAGATGGTCCGCTCGAAAGCCTATCTCTTCAGGGGTGTCGAAATTCGCTGGCGCTGCGATCCATCCCTTATCGGTACAGGTGATGAAACCCCCACTGAAGCGACCTTCCATTTCCCGAACGGGCTGGCCGATTTTCTCGCCGCTGACCTCGACGGCAAGCCAACCCTCTCGGACGAGCCATTTGCAGGCCGTGCTGAATTTTCTGAAAAATTTGGCGATACGCCGGGGGCCGTAGAATGGGCAATCCATTGGAGCGAGGCCGTAGATGGTGCCGTTTCCTCTTATTGCAACACGATTCCAACCCCGCAGGGCGGCACCCACGAGATTGGTTTGCGACAGGCTCTCACCCGTGCCTTGCGCGCCCATGGCGAGATGACCGGCACGAAGAAAGCCGCACAGATCACCGCTGATGATGTGATGGTCGATGCCCGCGCATTGATCTCCGTCTTCTTGCGAGAGCCGGAATTTCAGGGCCAGACCAAGGAAAAGCTTTCTACAGCAGATGCCGCCCGTTTGGTTGAAGGCAGCTTGCGGGACCGCTTCGATACATGGCTCGCATCCGACCCCCGCCGCGCCGAAACGCTGATTGATTACTGCATTGCAAAGGCCGATGAACGCGCACGCAGGCGCTCCGAAAAAGAGACTCAGCGTAAATCCGCGACCAAACGCCTGCGCCTTCCCGGAAAATTGACCGATTGCTCGGACGCAACCCGTGAAGGTTCTGAAATCTTCCTCGTAGAGGGGGATTCTGCCGGAGGGTCGGCCAAACAGGCTCGTGATCGCCGTTTTCAGGCCGTCCTGCCCCTGCGCGGCAAAATCCTGAACGTCGCCAATGCCACCGCCGACAAGCTGGCCCAGAATCAGGAATTGCAAGACCTTCTTCTGGCTCTCGGCGTCCAGACCCGCTCACGCTTTCGCATCGAAGACCTGCGCTATGATCGCATCGTCATTATGACGGACGCCGATGTGGACGGCGCGCATATCGCGGCCCTGCTGATGACATTCTTCTATCGCGAACTGCCAGAGGTCATCACCAGCGGCAAACTCTATCTCGCTGCCCCGCCTCTCTACCGCCTCACCAGCGGCGCGTATTCCACCTATGCCGCCGACGAGGAGGAGCGCGACCGCCTGATCGCCACAAAATTCAAAAACAAGAAAGTCGATATTGGGCGTTTCAAGGGTCTTGGTGAAATGATGGCCAGGCAGCTCAAGGAAACCACAATGGACCCCGCCAAGCGCAAGCTGATCCGGGTCCAACTCGAAGATCTGGAACCCGGCGAAACCAGCAGCCTTGTAGAGCGCCTGATGGGCAAACGCGCTGAAAGCCGCTTCGAATATATTCAGGATAACGCCCGCTTTGCCGAGGATATTGATGTCTGACGATAATCCTTTCTCCGTCGAGGGCCGCATCGCCATCGTAACCGGCGCATCCGGGGGGCTGGGCCGCGCCATCGCCACGGCCCTCGCCGGGCGCGGCGCGCAGGTCATCGGCATTGCCCGCCGCGCCGATGCGCTGGAAGGCTGGCGTCGCGAAACAGAGGGCGACACAGCCTCAATTGCCGCCGATCTTGGATCACCCAAGGCCGCGCAAGACCTTGCCGCCCGTGCTGCCGAACCTTTTGGCGCACCCGACATCCTCATCAACGCGGCAGGGGTTAATACACGTCAGGCGGCGGATGATGTGACGCTCGACGGCTGGCAAACCACGATTGATCTCAACCTTGCTGTCCCTTTCTTTCTCGCCCAATCGCTTGTTCCGGCGATGAAATCGAAAAACTGGGGCCGCATCATCAACTTTGCCTCCCTCCAGTCTTTCCGGGCCTTTCCCGGCGGTCTTGCCTATGGCGCGTCCAAAGGTGGTATCGCCCAGATGACCCGCGCCATGGCCGAAGCTTGGTCCTGCGACGGCATCACCGCCAATGCCCTGGCCCCCGGTTTCTTTCCCACCGACCTGACCGCCCCGGTCTTCGACGATCCCGAACGTGCCGCCCGCAATGCTTCCCAGACCTGCATGGGCCGTAACGGAACCATGGCCGACATTATCGGCCCCGCGCTCTTTCTCTGCTCACCAGCATCAAACTACGTAACCGGTCAGATTCTCAGCGTCGATGGCGGCTTCACCGCACGCTGACCCGCCACTCAATCAGGCAATGAAACCGGCGCAAGATCATCCCAGACATCCCCCGGTCCGGGATTATCAACAGGCGTCGCCCCGCCAAAATGCGTCATCACGCCCCAAACCGCATTCAACCCCGTCTGCACCGCACCCTCGGCCCAGGCGGGCGTCCAGCTCACCCCATCCCCGGCAATGAAGATACCGCGCTGTTCGGGGGGTAAATCCTTTTGCACGAATTGCCCGAACATACGTTGGTTATAGCGATAATGCCCCGGCAACGCACCCTTGAACGCCCCAAGAAAATTATCGTCCGCTTCCCAGTTCACCGTGATGGGATCACCGACAATATGCGCCGCAATGTCCACATCCGGGTAGATTTTTCCCAGCGATGACAACGCCAGCGCAACCCGCTTTTCCACTGGCAGCGGCAGCATTTTCAACGCATCCGTCATCCACGAATAACTGAGGCAAATCACCCCTGGTTTACCGGGGCCATTATCGAACAGATACGTTCCCCGCGTCAGTCGATCAGTCAGCGTCATCGACATTCGCTGTCGCCCCGTTACCGGATCACGATCTTTCCAGAACGGTCTGTCTACCATCACAAAAGTCTTCGAGGATTGCATATAGCGGGTTCGATCAAGCGCCTGCCACAGCTTCGTCCCGAACAGCGCTTCCTCTGTCTCAATGGCTGTTGTCAGCAGCCAACTCTGGCACGTCGCGACCACAGCATCGAAATCGTCAGAGCGCCCCCAGCGATCCGTTACGCGAATCCTGCCCTCTTCGGCCCGCGCGATCCCCGACACACCGGGCCGGGTTGCCCCGCCATTCAGCGACGCAAGGCTGGTTCCATCCGGCCAATGCACCATCTGCTCCGGCACACGCCGCCAGATACCCTGCGGAACCTGTTCCACCCCGCCAAGAATATACCGCTGATCGTCATCCTGCTCTGTTGCATTGACCCGCAGGATTTCGAGCATCGAATTTGGAAAATCCGAATCCCATCCCCCCGTTCCAAACCCGACCTGCCCAAAGACCTCACGATGATGAAATGACAGCTTTCGAAAGGCACTCGACGTGCTGAGAAAATCATAGAACGACCGTTCATCCCACGCCGCCACGATTGGGTTCCAGATTTTCTGCACCCGCGCGGCATCCTTCGCCCGGATCGCCGCCTTCAGCGCGGTAAAATTCGCCCCCTCCTCCAGCGCCGAATCCCATGCGGCAAAGACCTCGTGGAAGATCGTCGGCAGATCATCCGCAGTCTCGGCGTAATATGTCTGCCCTTCGATATCGATCACCGTCGATCCGGCGGCTTTCGTAAGCGGGTTTGGAAAATCCACACTCTCCAGCCCAAGCCGATCCGCGTAGGACCAGAAGCACCGCGACGACAGCGGAAACCGCATTCCGCCCAATTCCGCGACGACCCCTTCGGCACCCTCAAACGGCTGTGACCGTAATCGCCCACCAAGCTGCCCCGCCTCATAAAGCACCGGGTGCAGCCCCATTTTCATCAACTCAAAAGCACAGACCAGCCCTGAAATACCGGCCCCGATTACCGCAACCCGTCGCCCATGGGCCGCCTCCGGCACAGACCCAAGGCCTGACGGATGCATCAGCCAATCATCATAAGCGAAGGGAAAGTCCGGCCCGAACAGCGTGATTTGCGGTTCGCTCACGACACCAGCGCCCCATACAAATCAACCCGCCGGTCACTGGTATGATCAAGCACCTGCCGCGCCTTCGTAATCGCATCGCGCGAAACCAGCGCCGATACCAGCGCTTCATCCCTGTCAGCCATTGCCAGCGCCGCCCCGTCTGGCCCGCATATCACCGATTGCCCAAAATAGACGATATCGCCCTCTGCACCGCAATAATTGCAATACGCCACGGCCATCTCGTTTTCCTCTGCCCGCGTCGGCACCACGCGCGTCGCAACGCTGTCGAACGGAGCCTTACAGGCCGTCGGTACAATCACGAGATTGGCTCCGGCCAGCCGTAACGCCCGTGCATATTCAGGAAATTCAATATCGTAGCAAATGCCAAACGCCACGCTCCATCCTTCAAATTCCAACACCGGCGACAAAGTTTCGCCCCGCGAGAATTGCGCGCCATCGACTTCCAGCCACAGATGCGTTTTCCGGTATGTTGTCAGTACGGCCCCATCCCGCCCGAAGAACCGTACTGCATTATACGGCAATGCTTTCCCATTCGCCTCCGGATAACCGACGACGACCCCGATTCCATGGCGCGCGGCAATTTTCCCGACCGCCTGAAGCGCCGCGTTATCATCCGCCATGGCCATTTCACGCGCCCGCTTCTCACCGATGGCATAGCCGGTCAGGTACATTTCCGGCGTCACCAGCATATCCGCACCGCCCGCCGCCGCCTCACTCGCCACGGCATCCAGCCGCGCAAGTGCCGCCTCAACCCCTGTCGATTGTGGCAGTGACTGGAACAGCGCGATACGCATCAGAAAAACGCCTGCAAGCCTGTTTGCGCCCGCCCAAGGATCAGCGCATGAACATCATGCGTCCCCTCGTAGGTGTTCACAGTCTCCAGATTCAACGCATGGCGCAGCACATGGTATTCCTGCTGAATCCCGTTGCCGCCATGCATATCCCGCGCATTCCGGGCTATATCGAGCGCCTTGCCACAGTTGTTACGCTTGACGATGGAGATCATCTCCGGGGCCATTGATCCCTCATCGAACAACCGACCGACGCGCAACGATCCTTGCAGTCCCAGCGCAATCTCGGTCTGCATATCCGCCAGTTTCTTCTGGAAAAGCTGCGTCTGCGCCAACGGCTTTCCAAACTGCACCCGGTCCAACCCGTAGGACCGCGCCCGATGCCAGCAATCCTCTGCCGCCCCCATCACACCCCAGGAGATGCCGTACCGCGCTCGGTTCAAGCACCCAAACGGTCCTTTCAGCCCTGAAACGTTCGGCAACAGCGCATCCTCGCCGACCTCCACATTCTCCATCACGATTTCGCCCGTAACCGAGGCCCGCAGTGAAAGCTTCCCACCGATTTTCGGGGCGGACAATCCCGCCATTCCCTTCTCCAGCACAAAGCCCCGGATCTTTCCGTCATGGGCGTCAGATTTTGCCCAAACCACGAACACATCCGAAATCGGTGCATTGGAAATCCACATTTTCGAGCCGTTGATGCGATACCCATCCGCTGTCTTTACAGCTCGTGTCTTCATTCCGCCGGGGTCCGAGCCCGCATCGGGTTCGGTCAGGCCAAAGCACCCGATCCACTCTCCGCTCGCGAGTTTCGGCAGATACTTCTTCCGCTGCTCCTCCGAGCCATAGGCATAGATGGGGTACATCACCAACGACGATTGCACGCTCATCATCGAGCGATAGCCGCTATCGACCCGCTCGATCTCCCGCGCGACCAGCCCATAGCTGACATAATTCGCGCCGACACCGCCATACTCCTCCGGCACTGTTACGCCCAGCAGGCCCATCGCGCCCATTTCGGAGAAGACTTCCGGCTCCACCCGTTCCTCCGCAAAGGCGTCGATCACGCGTGGAGCTAATTTATCCTCCGCATAGGCGCGGGCGGCATCGCGGATCATGCGCTCGTCTTCGGTCAATTGATCTTCGATCATAAAGGGATCGGCCCAGTCGAAGACAGCGGCGGCTTTTTGGGTATCGAGCGTTACGGGGGCATTCATCGCGAAATCTCCTCTGCTTTGAAGCGAACCTAGAGGTCGCATCACGCGCGGACAAGCGTTGTGAAGGCTCCAATCCCGGTCTACACCTGTGCCATGTTGCCTCGCGCTGATACCTATACCGAGTTGCGCCGCCGCTTTGAGTGGCCAATCCTCGACCGCTATAATATTGGCGTCGATGTCTGTGATCGGTGGGCAAGCGTAGACCCAAACCGCACCGCGCTTATCCTCGATGATGAAGGCCGCTCGGTCAGCTTCGATGAACTCCGCACCCTCACCAACCGCATGGCAAACCTGCTGGTCGAATGTGGCGTAACACCCGGCGACCGCATCGGCGTCCTTCTGCCCCAACGGCTGGAGACGGCGGTTGCCCATATCGCCGCCCTCAAACTTGGCGCGATTTCAATGCCGCTGGCGGTTCTGTTCGGTGCGGATGCGCTCGCCCACCGCCTCGGCAACAGCGCCTGCACCGCCATTGTCACTGATGCAGAGGGCGCGGCCCGCGTTGTCCCCTTGCGCCCGAACCTGCCAGAACTGCACACTATAATCTCCGTCGATGGTAACAGCCCGCAGGGCAACGGGGCCATCGACCTCCGCGATGCCCTACCCGTTCAGCCCGACTGTTTCGTCAGCGCCGATACCCACGCCAATGACCCCGCTATCCTAATCTACACCTCCGGCACGACTGGCCACCCCAAGGGTGCGCTGCTTCCCCACCGCGTTCTTCCCGGTCATCTGCCCGGCGTGGAGATGAGCCACGACTTCTTTCCCGAACCCGGCGATATAATCTGGACCCCGGCAGACTGGGCATGGATTGGCGGTTTGCTTGATGTCCTGATGCCCGCCCTTCACCATGGTGTTCCGGTCGTCGCCAAGCGGTTTGGCAAGTTCACCACTGACGCCGCCTTTGACCTGATGCGCCGCCACAAAATCCGCAACGCTTTCCTGCCCCCGACGGCATTAAAGATGATGCGCGCCGATTCCCCCGCGCCCTACCCAATGCGCAGTGTAGCCAGCGGCGGCGAAACCCTCGGCGCAGGTCTGCTCGATTGGGGTCGTGAGACGTTCGGCGTGACCATCAACGAATTCTACGGTCAGACCGAGTGCAACATGGTCGTCTCCAGCGCTGCCCGCATTGGCGCGCATCGCCCCGGTATCATGGGTTGGCCCGTCCCCGGCCATGAAGTTGCTGTTCTTGATGATGCCGATGCTCCCGTTACAGATCAGGAAGGCCGTATCGCCATCCATGCTCCTGACCCTGTAATGTTCCTGCGATACTGGAATGACGAGGCCGCCACGGCAGGGAAATTTGCGGGCAACTGGCTCATAACCGGCGACCGGGGTGTGCAGGCATCAGATGGCTGCCTGCGGTTTGTGGGGCGCGATGATGATGTCATATCATCAGGCGGTTATCGTATCGGCCCCGGTGAGGTAGAGGATACATTACTCTGCCACCCTGCCGTCGCCATGGCCGGAGTGGTTGGTAAACCCGACCCTTTGCGCGGCGAAATCGTAAAAGCCTATATCGTCCTTGCCCCCGGCCATGCCCCTTCGGATAGTTTGGCCTCCGATCTTTCGACTTTCGTGAAAACCACGCTCTCGGCCCACGAATACCCCCGCGAAATCGACTTTCTCGACGCCCTGCCCCTCACCACTACCGGAAAAATCATCCGCCGCGAATTACGCGAGCGGGCGAGAAATGAGACTGCATGACCCCCAATTTCGCAGACACCGCCGCTGACCTTCTGACCCCCACCCAGCTTGGGCAGATTAGCGGCTTTGATTTTATTGATGGCATTCGCACGGGCCGTTATCCCCATCCACCCATCGCCAAAACCCTCGATTACCAGCTTACCGAGGTTGCAAATGGCCGCGTTGTATTTGAGGGCGCACCTGCCTTTGCAGCCTACAACCCGCTTGGCGGCGCGCATGGCGGCTGGTTCGGAACATTGCTCGACTCGTGCATGGCCTGCGCCGTGCAGACGACCCTACCCCAGGGTACGGGCTATACTACCGTCGAATACAAAATCACCATCCTGCGCCCTGCCTTCACCGACACCCCGCCCCTCAAGGCCATCGGCACGGTCGTCAGCTCAGGACGTCGCATCGCCACAGCCACGGGTGAGATGGTCGGTCAGGACGGCAAGGTCTACGCAACCGGCACGACCACGTGCCTCGTTTTCCCGATAACAGCATGACCGAGCGTGTTACACTCTTTGAAATGGCCCCCCGCGATGGCTTGCAAAACGAAAAGCGCCCCATCGCGACCGCTGACAAAATCGCCTTGATCGACCGGCTCTCCGCTTGTGGCTTCACCAAAATCGAAGCAACCAGTTTCGTCTCGCCAAAATGGGTTCCGCAAATGGCCGATGCCGCAGAAGTCATGGCCGGGATCACCCGCGCACTCGGCACATCCTATGCCGTCCTGACCCCCAATTTGCGGGGCTTTGATGACGCACAGGCCGCAAACGCCGATGAAATCGCCATCTTCGCCGCCGCGTCGGAGGGCTTTTCAAAAGCCAACCTCAACGCAACCATCGACGAGAGCCTTGATCGCTTTGCTATCGTCGCCAAAGCTGCCCGCGAGGCAGGAACACCCATGCGCGGTTATGTGTCCGTGGTTACTGATTGCCCCTATGATGGCCCGGTCGCACCTGAACAGGTGGCAAAGGTCGCCCAGACCCTCTTCGCCCTTGGCTGTTACGAAGTCTCCCTTGGCGACACGATCGGCCACGCCACGCCAGAGACGACCGATGCCCTGCTTCGCGCCGTATTGGAAATCGCTCCACCCGAAAAGCTGGCAGGTCATTTCCACGACACGAAAGGCCGCGCACTCGATAATATCGCCGTTAGTCTGGAGCATGGTTTGCGCAGTTTCGATTCATGCGTCAATGGTCTGGGCGGCTGTCCCTATGCCCCCGGCGCGAAGGGTAATGTGGCAACAGAAGCGGTCATCTCCTTTGTTGAGTCAAAAGGATATATGACCGGATTGGACCATGATGCAGTTGCCGAAGCCGCCGCTTTCGCCAGAACGTTGGTTTGGTAAAGGAACAATCACCGCACTGCCGGATCATTACCGCCCGCTCCGGCGGATGCGGGAAGCCAGCGCGTCAATGCCTTCTCGCAGAACCAGTCAACGAGTTTACGCAACGCAACGGTCATCACGGCCAACACTGCAAGGGCCGCAAACATCAGGTCGATCTTCGCACGACCATTCGCAAGCAGCATAAGATACCCAAGACCCTGCGATGCACCGACCCATTCACCGATAATGGCCCCAATCGGGGCATAGACTGCCGCAAGACGCAGCCCGGTTGCGAGCGATGGAACAGCCGCCGGAACACGAACACGCAGCATCAACCGGGTTTTACTGGCCCCCATGGACCGGGCCAGATCAAGATACCCGCGCGGCGTCGCTTGCAGACCATCATAATAAGCCGATGCAATCGGGAAATAAACGATCAGGACAGTCATCAAAATCTTCGGCCCAACGCCATAGCCCAGCCACAGCGTCAGGACTGGCGCAATCGCAAAAACCGGAATCGCTTGCGAGAAAACCAGCACTGGCAAAAGAAAGACGCGGGCCGTTTTCGAAATACAAAGATGGATCGCCGTTGCAACACCAAGCAGTGTTCCCAACACCAGCCCTGCGATAATTTCCATCAGGGTAACAATCGCATGTTCGCCCAAAAGTTCGATATTATCGCGCATGGCGGATGCAACACGCAGGGGACTTGGCAAAATGAAATGCGGAACCCCGGTCAGCCAGACCAGCGCCTGCCACAAGGCAATAACAATCGCAGCAACCACAAAGGCCGTTCGAACGCGGGTCAAACCGACTGCCTCAGAATAGTCAGAAGTTGCGCCTGACAATGCAGGGCCGATGGGTCATCCAACGCACGGATTGGCGCGTTATCCGGTGCGGCGGTTTCCACCAACCTGGATTGATCCAAAATAAATATCCGATCACTCAACCTGGCGGCCTCTGCCGGATCATGAGTAACCAGCAAGACCGTGCGGCCCACAAACAAATCAGCAGCAAGTTCCTGCATGGCCGCGCGCGTTCCGGCATCAAGCGCGGAAAACGGTTCATCAAGCAGGATAACCGGACGATCCTCCATAATCGTACGCAACAACGCAACGCGCTGGCGCTCTCCACCCGACAGAGTGTCCGGGGTTTGGTCGATTTGTTTCTCAAGACCAACATGGCGTATGAGTTTGCGCGCCTTCTCGAAATCCGGTTTTTCCCCGCGAAGATGCGCACCGAGGCAAACATTTTTCGCAACGCTCAACCACGGCAGCAACAAATCTTCCTGCGCCATGAACGTTACCCGGTTCGCAAGTGAGAGACCGTCGCTGGCGGTAATGTCACCGGCAAACGTGCCTCCGGTTTCAAGCCCGGCAAGCAATCGCAGGATCGTTGATTTTCCAACGCCGGACGGACCCAACAGGCAAGTCCATTCCCCGGCATTCATCTGCAATGAAAGATGCTCGAACAATTGCCGTCCGAGCATCTCATATGTTCCCCGCAGTAATATCGTGGGGGCTTGCATCATTATGCGCGTAGCCCCATCGACCAGAAAGCAGCCTCAAGGCGCGACGCCGTTTCAAACCGGCCTGCGAGTTTTTCTGCACGGGGGCTGTTGTCGAGTGTGCCAATACGGCGGGCCACCGCAGCGTCGATCAATGCGCCGACATCGACACATACTTTCTGATACTCGTCAGACGCATATGTCGCGATCCAGTCCTTGTATTCAGTGGATGTGGCTTCCCGCGACAAGCGCGCACCGATCTCGCCATAGCCCATTACGCATGGCGCAAGTGCGGCCAGAAGATCGAGGAAATCGCCTGAATATCCGGCCTCCAGCACATAGCGCGTATAGGCGAGATTTTCCGGTTCCTCCTCTGCCGAGAAAAGCGCGGCTTCATCGATTCCTGCCGCTGCACAGGTCTGAATGTGATGCGCCATCTCGTGATTGACGAGGCCATCTATGGTCGATGCCGCAATACGCATTTCTTCGGGGGTATCCGCTTTCGCGGCCAGCAACGCCCATGCGCGGGAAAAATGGAACAGGAAGACATAATCCTGCACCAGATAGTTCAGGAACGCCGCACGAGGCAGCGACCCATTCCCCAATCCCTCAACAAAGGCATGGCGCGTATAGTTCGACCAGGTTGATCCGGCCGCATTGCGCCAGGCTTTGAACGTCTTGCCATACTCGCTCATTTTGCGGTTACATCAATTGCGATGTCCGAAACAGGATTGATCGACGGCACAAGGTCCACGTCTTTCAAAAAGGCTTCAAACCGCGCATAACGTCCGGCATCCAATGCCGCTGGGCGCAAGGCAAAGCGTGGCAAGGTATCATCCCAGGCGCGTCGGTTCAGTTCGTCATCAAGTTCCTTAGATGTAGAAATAAAGATGTCCCGGCTTTCCCTCGGATGGTTGACCATATACTGCACCGCCAGTTCTGTTGCGGCGAGAAAACGGGTCATCATGTCTTTATCGACTGCATCGGACTTCATCACATAGATCAGTTCGTCATAGGCTGGAAGTCCCTCTTCTTCGGGATAGAAACACCGCCCCGGCACGCCCTCAATGTCCATCTGGTTCAGCTCAAAATTACGGAACGCTCCGATGACGGCATCGACCTGACCGGACATAACGGCGGGCGACAGGGACCAGTTCACATTAATCAGCTCAACGTCGTCGAGGCCAAAGCCATGGGGCTTGAACATCGCACCAAGCACCGCCTCCTCAACACCGGCAACCGAATAGCCAATCTTTTTACCCTTCAGGTCAGCGACGGACTTGATGGCCCCGTCAGCCTTAACGAGCAGGCAATTGAGTGGCGTGGAAACCAATGTTCCCACCCGCACCAGCGGCAGCCCTTCGTGAATCTGCAAGTGCAATTGCGGTTGGTAGGAAATCGCGATGTCAGCCTTACCGGCAGCAACCAGCTTTGGCGGATCGGACGGATCGGCGGGGGCGATGACTTCGACCTCCAACCCCTGATCTGCGAAGTAGCCCTTTTCCTGAGCGATGATGATTGGGCCGTGATCGGGGTTCACAAACCAATCAAGTATGAGCGTGACCTTGTCAGCGGCATTGGCATGGCCAGCCATCAGCAAAGCCGCACAAAAGGCGAGGTATTTCATGGGGCATCCTTTTCGATTGTCTCATCACCGAGCGCGATAAGGGCGATTTCACCCCCCCATCGCTCACGTAATTTTCTTGCGGCACGCCAGGCGCGAAGGCCGCTCCTGCAAGCAAAAACAGCGCGTTGATCGTCATGCGGCATCTGATCGAACGTCTCGACCGATGATCGCCGGGCAATTGGATGAACGACACGAGGCGCTTCATCCGCGCTGCGCAGATCAACGATAAAATCCTCTGTCGAGAGATCGTCTATCGCGACGAAGCGCAAATCGTGCTGCGGCTCGGCGGCACTATCGAAACGAAAGCCGCCAAAGCGAAAGCCACGGGCATCGAATGTCACCAACTGACCGAGTGGCGAGGGCCGCAGGTCGAGGATGACCGACATGGCCATCTGCGCCTGTAGCGCACCAATGGTTCCAACAACCGGACCACAGACCCCCGATGTCGCACAGGTCGCGGATGTTTCCGGCAGTTCCGGGAACACCGCGCGCAACGATGGCGCACCACCGCAGAACCCCCCTACATACCCGGAGAAGCCCAATGCTGACGCGCTGATCAAGGGTACACCAAGCGTGGCGCAGACATCCGATGCGATATAGCTTGCTGCAAAGCTGTCGGCGCAATCGAGAACAACCGTTGTGCCGTTAATCAGGTGGCGGGCATTCGCGGGATCGAATTGCGCGACAATGGGGGTGATGTTGGTATCAGCATTCAGGCGTGCGAGTGTTTCCTGTGCAGCATGTGCTTTTGATTGCCCGATCTCATCGGCCCGGAACAGGGTTTGACGGTGCAGATTACTCTCCGAGACAACATCGGCATCAATGAGCGTAATCTGACCAACGCCCGCACCCACGAGATATTGCAGCGCAGGCGACCCAAGCCCACCCGCACCGATGACCAGTGCTTTCGCTGCCCGTAATGCTGCCTGACCCTCCGGGCCGATCTCAGGCAGGATCATTTGCCGACTATAGCGATCCATACTCACCGCGTCGCCTCGATCCAGGTTCGGGTCTGCGCTTCGGGTTCCGCGTTCAGCGTGATGTCCGTAACAACCGACACAACATCGGCGCCCGCAGCAAACGCCAATGCTGCACGCTCAATGGTCATCCCACCGATGGCAATCAATGGACGCTCCCCTATAAGGCGCTTCCATTCGGTCACGCGATCAAGGCCTTGCTGATGCCATTTCATCTTTTTCAGGATCGTGGGATAGACTGGCCCAAGCGCGATATAATCGGCATCGAACGACAAGGCACGATCAAGTTCTGCCTTGTCATGTGTGCTGATCCCAATGCGGATATTGTGGCGGCGCAAGGCAGAGACATCGGCAATATCAAGATCTTCCTGACCCAGATGTACGTAGCTGCATTTGGCATCAATGGCCGCTTGCCAATGATCGTTCACAATCAACTGCGTTCCATGCAGGGCGCATAAATCACGCGCCGCTGTCACTTCCTCCAGCGCCGCCTGTGCGGACAAATCCTTTGCGCGCAACTGGACGAGCTTGATCCCAAGCGGCAGCATCCTGCGCAACCAGCTTGCATCCTCGAAAATCGGGTAAAAACGGTCGAGTTTCATTCAAGGAAAGCCTTTCCGATCAAGGGTGTCGAAGGGCTGGCCATATCGCTCGGCTCCATCGGATCAGCGAGGTACGCAGCACGGCCCGCCTCAACCGCCTTTCCGAATGCCCGCGCCATCGCCACCGGGTCGCCCGCTCTGGCAACGGCAGTGTTCAGCAGCACTGCGTCGAACCCCATTTCCATGGCCTGTGCAGCATGGGATGGCAGACCAATCCCCGCATCAATGACCATTGGCACATCAGGAAATTGTGCGCGCATTGTCCTGAGACCCTGAATATTCGTGAGGCCAAGGCCAGAGCCAATCGGCGCACCCCAGGGCATCAACACTTCGCATCCAGCACCAAGAAGACGCTCGGCAACGATCAGGTCTTCGGTCGTGTAGGGAAAAACCTTGAAGCCCTCCGCGCACAGAATTTTTGCCGCTTCAACCAATCCAAAGACATCCGGCTGCAATGTGTCGGTATGGCCGATGACTTCGAGTTTGACCCAGGGCGTGTCAAACACTTCGCGGGCCATTTGCGCCGTCGTCACGGCCTCCTTGACTGTATGACACCCGGCAGTATTGGGCAGCACGGGAACACCCATATTACTGACCAATGACCAGAAATCCTGTCCGGCACGGCTCGCTCCGTTTTCGCGGCGCAAGGATACGGTTGCGACCCCCGCACCACTCGCCCGGAACGCATCCGCCATGATGGCGGGCGATGGGTAGAGCGCCGTGCCGAGCATCAGGGCACTGCCCAAATCCTGGCCATAAAAACGTGCCACAATCAGCCCCCCTGCATCGGCGCGACGACTTCCAGACGGTCGCCTTCAGTCAGGAAAGTTTCCGAACGGGCAGAGGCAGGCACGAAATTACCATTCAGCGCCGTAGCCACTTTTGCAGTGCCAAACCCAAGCTGGTCGAGCACCCCGGACAGCGTTGCCGTTTCGACATCGCGCTGTTCTCCGTTAAGAATAATCTTCATCCATGACCTCCGGTTTTATACCTTCAAGCAACAAGTCGGCAGCCATACGCGCCAATGCCGGTGACAGCAAAAAGCCATGGCGGTACAAACCGTTGACACGGATAACATCCCCATCACGCCGAATACGTGGAAGGTTATCGGGAAATGCCGGACGTGCATCGACACCAATCTCGATGATTTCGGCCTCTGCAAAAGCCGGGTGCAGGGCATAGGCGGCACTCAACATTTCGAGCAGGGATCTGGCAGTAATGCGATCCCGATCCGAACTCTCAATCATGGTAGCGCCCAGCATGTAAACCCCGTTACCGCGTGGAACGATATAAAGCGGGATACGCGGATGAAGCAGGCGAACAGGCCGATTAAGCGTTACGTCAGCGCACCGGATCAGCAACATCTCTCCCTTGACGCCGCGCAAGTCCTTCAAGGCGTCCGAAGCCGCAAGCCCCCGGCAATCGATGGAAACCCCGTCAGTACGTGATGCCTTCCCGCATATTGTAACTCCCCTGTCTGCAAGTCTGCTCGTAAGTGCATTCAAGGCATCGCGCGGTGACAGATGCGCCTCTTGCGCGAAATACAACCCGCGATCAAACCGACCGGCCAGATCCGGCTCAAGCGTCTGAATAGTTTCGGAATCAACGATGTCGTAGGCCGAAGTACGTCGCGCAAACTGGTCCAGCTTTCGGGAATCGCGATCAAGGGTCAGCACCAATGTCCCTGCGCGTATTACCGGCGTGTATTGCTGCCACCAATCCATCGCCTCGCGCCCAAGACGCAGGACAGGCTCTTCAGCAGATTCCTTCTCGCACCACGGTGCGAGCATTCCCCCGGCCCACCAGGAACACGCATGTGGGCCGGGCGTTGCAACCCGGTCAACCACCTCGACCTGCGCACCGCGCCCGGCGAGTTCAGCCGCCACGCAAAGGCCCACAACGCCCGCCCCGGTCACGCTAACCTGCATCGGTTATCCATGCAGCGTGAAAATGATGGACCGGCCCATGGCCGCCCCCCACATCCAGCGTATCTGCCGCCGCGATGGCTTTCTGAAGATAATCATGCGCCGCCCTGAACGCGTCCTCCAGAGACATTCCCTTTGCCAGGCCCGCTGCGATGGCCGATGACAAGGTGCACCCCGTCCCATGGGTATTTTTCGTCTGAATCCGAGGCGCGGACACCGAAAGGGCTTCACCGTCGGACATGACCAATATGTCCTCACACATGGCCCCCGTCGCATGACCGCCTTTAATCAAAACCGCGCGAGCACCCAATGAAATCAAATGCTCCGCCTGCTCCAATGGTGTTTCACAATTTGGCGCGAGGCACTGAAGTTCAGGCAGGTTCGGTGTTACCACGGCTGCCCGCGACAGGAGGTGTTTGCCCAAGGCCGCAATGGCGTCATCCTTCAACAACGCATCACCGGATTTTGCCACCATGACCGGATCAAGCACGATTGGCCCTGAATAGTCTTTCAGATGCTCTGCTACTGTTTGGATAATATCCGCCGAGAACAACATGCCGATCTTGATCGCCCCGATCTCGAAGTCGTCGAGGACCGCATCAATCTGTGCAGCGATGATGTCAGGGGAAACGGCGGCAACAGCCGAGACCGTGCGCGTATTTTGCGCGGTGATCGCGGTGATCACACTCGCACCATACACATGCAGCGCCGAAAACGTCTTCAGATCAGCCTGAATCCCCGCGCCACCGCCGCTGTCAGAACCGGCAATCGTCAGAGCCTGCGCAATCATTATCAACCTCGCGTAATGGGCGAGCGAAAGGCGCGGGTCGATGCAAAGCGACTGCTATACCCGTTCCCTACGCCGGAATTGCCCGGATCAGGTTCGATGGGTTGGCTTTGACACCTCTCAGCCCTCAAGGGCACCCCAACGGTGTGATTGCGTTAACGCTTCATCGAAACAGATTCAAGGGTCCAAAAGAGCGCACAATATCCCGGCATGAAATCCTGTATTCGGTTTCCCCATCCCACTACGCCCCCTGCCGCGCACAATATGCAGGGTCTATTTTCCACATCCGCAAGTGTTTCAAAAAATCCGGCGTTCAGGCACGGAATAACCCGCGAAGGCAGCTACATTATTTTGTCTTCAAACGCACAAAGGTCATTGATAAGACATTCTGAACATTCGGGTTTTCGTGCCTTGCAAGTATAACGCCCATGCAGGATCAGCCAATGATGGGCGTGTTGGGCGAATTCGACCGGCACATTATCTTCGATGGATTTTTCGACGGCAATAACATCCTTGCCCGGTGCGATACCCGTTCGATTGCCCACGCGGTCGATATGGGTATCCACGGCCTGTGCCGGGTGTCCAAACCACATATTCAGCACAACATTTGCCGTTTTGCGTCCAACTCCGGGCAAGGTTTGCAACGCCGCGCGGGAGGACGGAACTTCACCCCCATAATCGTCGATCAGACGCCGGGATAGTTTGATGACGTTCTTTGCCTTGTTGCGATAGAGGCCGATGGTCCTGATATGCTCAACCACGCCTTCCTCGCCCAATGCCAACATCTTCTGTGGTGTATCAGCGATCGCGAATAACCCTCGCGTAGCCTTGTTCACGCCCTTGTCTGTCGCCTGAGCCGACAATGCGACGGCAACGACCAACGTAAAGGCATTGGTATGTTCCAATTCGCCTTTAGGTTCCGCGCAACGCACTTGAAACCGCGAGAAAATCTCGTGAATAGTGCCAAAGGGTAGTTGTTTCGCCATACCCCGGTGCTACCCCGTCCCCGCCCATCGGCGCAAGGCCGGGAATGCGGGGAGAATGTGAACGATGGAAATCGAGAATGATGGCTTGCTTGGTGCGTGGCTCGTCTCCCCCGATGGTCAGGCCGAAACGATAGGCTGGCGACATCTCGAAAACGAGGTGGAGGCTGGCGCGTGGCGCTGGATACATTTGCACCGCAATGGCCACGGCACGCAAAGCTGGTTGCTTGATGGCGATATTCCCCCGAACCAGATTGCCTGGGCGCTCATGGCCGAAGATACGCGGCCCCGCTATACCGAGATAGAAGGCACTGGCCTCCTGTTCCTGCGTGGCGTCAATCTTAACGAAGGGGCGGAGCCGGAGGACATGATCTCCCTGCGCATGTCCATTGACGCGCGCACCGTCATCACGGTCGGATTGCGCCGACTGCGAACCATCGACAATCTGGTGGATGATTTTTCGGAGGGCAACGTACCGCCCTCCCCCGGCGCATTTGTCGAGCGCCTCATCCATTATCTGCGCCAACGTGCCGAGCCGGTCGTGGACGAATTGGAAGAAGTCATCGCACAGCACGAACTCGACGCGTTGAGGGAAAAGGGCGTCCCCAAGGTTGACACCCGAAACGCCTTCACCGATGCGCGGCAGGATGCCGTCATCCTGCGCCGTTATCTCGTTCCACAGGCCGAAGCCCTGCGAACGATCCTGCGCCGTCAACCGCGATGGCTCGAATCCCGCGATGTGCTGGAGGAAGAGGCCGCCGCCCATGACCGCATCGTCGAAGACCTTGATTCCGTCCGCGAACGCGCCGCTGTCCTGCGCGACGAGATGGGCGCCCGATTGGCCGAGCGCATGAACGAGATCATGCTTGCCCTCTCCATCGTGTCGGTCGTGTTCCTGCCCATTACCTTTGTCACCGGACTGTTTGGCATGAACGTCGCCGGATTGCCCATGTCGCAGGTCTCATGGGGATTTTGGGCCGTCTGCGGTTTTATGGCACTCTGCACCGGGCTAACGGCATTCATGCTATGGCGGTTGTTGCGGCGTTAGATGAAAAAGGATCAACACGATGGCAAAGCAACCGAACATCCTGTTTATACAGGTTGATCAACTTACCATCGACGTTCTGTCCTTCTACGGTAATGACGTGGCGAAAACGCCTCATCTCGACGCATTGGCCGAGCGCGGCGTGGTTTTTCAGAACGCCTATTGCAACTATCCCCTTTGCGCGCCGTCGCGCTTTTCGATGGCTGCCGGTTTACTTGCCTCAAAGATCGGGGCGTTTGACAATGCCTGTGAATTTCCTGCCTCCCAACCAACCTACGCCCATTATATGCGGGCGCTTGGCTATCGCACCTGCCTCTCCGGCAAGATGCATTTTGTTGGCCCGGATCAACTTCACGGGTTCGAGCGACGCCTGACCACCGACATCTATCCCGGAGATTTCGCATGGACGGCAGATTGGAGTGTTGAGGGGTTTGAGGGCGCAACCGACATCCGGGTGCTCACCACCTCCGGCATTTGCGCCCGTAGTGTCCAGATTGATTATGACGAGGACGTAACCCACAAGGCTGTGCAGGAAATCTATGATTGCGCGCGACCTGCCGAGGAACGACCCTTCTTCCTGCAAGTCTCATGGACCCATCCCCACGATCCCTATTTGTCATTACGCAAGCACTGGGAATTGTATGAGGATGCTGACATTCCGCCGCCCCGTATCCCGATGCCGGGCCACAACGAGAACGATCCGCACAGTTTGCGCGTCCTGCGCCAGCACGGCCTCGCTGATGCCGATATTTCGGCGGAGGTGATCCAGCGAGCGCGCCACGCCTATTGCGGCACGGTCAGCTATATCGACGACAATATCGGCACGCTGATGGAAGCCCTGCGCGAGAGTGGACAGGCAGACAATACTGTCATCATCTTCTGCTCCGATCATGGTGAGATGCTGGGCGAGCGGGGATTATGGCTCAAGAAGACGTTCTTTGAGCCTGCAACCCGCGTCCCGCTTTTAATCTGCGCACCCCACCACCTGAAGCCGGGACGCTGCGACACGCTTTGCTCTTTGGTCGATCTGCTCCCCACCTTCGCTAACTTCGGTTCAGAAGGCAGTTGGGATGGTGCGGTCGAGCCACTGGATGGCTCAGACCTTACCACGATAGCATCACAGGGCCATGAAGACCGGACAATCCATGCGGAACTGCTGTGCGAAGGTATTCTTGCCCCAATCCTGATGACCCGGCGCGGGCAATATAAATTCATCACCAGCACCGGCGACCCCGATATGCTGTTCGATGTCGTGTCCGACCCCGACGAACAGCAAAACCTTGCACAATCCGGCGATCATGCCGGAATCGTCGCTGCCTTTCTGGCAAAAACGCAAACACTCTGGAACAGCGAACAATTGGCCGACGACATCCGCCGCAGCCAACGCCGACGTCTGTTGATCCGCAAGGCGCACACGCAAGGCATCGCGCCCGAATGGGACTTCGACGCCGGTGGCGAAGGTTCCGACCGTTGGTATCGCGGGCGGGGAAACTATAACGACTGGGCATTCGACCACCTCCCCGACCAGAAAGCCTGACCCGGACTTGCGTGTACGAAATGGTCAGTATCCGGGTAGCCACTGTGTTGCATGGTTGCGCCGCAGCATTACATCAGGCATACGCCGCGCAACCCTCTTTCCCATTCGGACATCGGCATCATGGATATTCGCAACATCGCGATCATTGCGCATGTGGACCACGGCAAGACGACACTCGTAGACGAACTGCTCAAGCAGTCAGGCGCATTTCGTGCCAATCAGGCCGTTGCCGAGCGTGCGATGGACTCCAATGACATCGAACGAGAGCGTGGAATCACTATTCTCGCCAAATGTACCTCGGTCGAATGGAAAGATACGCGCGTCAATATTGTCGATACGCCGGGCCACGCCGATTTCGGTGGTGAGGTCGAGCGTATCCTGTCGATGGTCGATGGTGTGGTCTTGCTGGTCGATGCGGCAGAGGGGCCAATGCCCCAAACGAAATTCGTTACCCAGAAAGCACTGGCGCTTGGCCTGAATCCCATCGTCGTTCTGAACAAGGTCGATAAGCCTGATGCCGAGCCGGATCGCGCGTTGGATGAGGTTTTCGATCTCTTCGCGAATCTCGACGCCAACGAAAGCCAACTCGACTTCCCCGTTCTCTACGCTTCCGGGCGCAGCGGTTGGGCCGATACGGCATTGGATGGCCCGCGCGAAAACCTCGATCCGCTCTTTGATCTCGTGGTCAGGCATGTTCCCGCCCCTGCCGTACTCGCGAACAAGGACAAGCCGTTCCGTATGCTTGCCACGACGCTGGAAGCTGATCCGTTCCTTGGGCGCATCCTGACCGGACGTGTTGAGGATGGCACGTTAAAGCCCAATACGTCGATCAAGGGATTGTCGCGCGACGGCACTGAAGTCGAACGCTTCCGCGTCTCCAAGATTCTCGCTTTCCGGGGTCTTTCCCGTCAGCCAGTCGATGAAGCCGTCGCAGGCGACATTGTGGCACTTGCCGGGATGACGAAATCCACCGTTGCCGATACCCTGTGTGAACCGACGGTGACAGAAGCGATTGAAGCCCAGCCAATCGACCCGCCCACCATCTCGGTCACTTTTGGCATTAATGACAGCCCCTATGCGGGCCGTGACGGCGACAAGGTGCAATCCCGCGTCATCCGCCAGCGCCTTATGAAGGAAGCCGAGACAAACGTGGCGATCAAGATCGCTGACACTCCCGATGGTGATGCCTTTGAGGTTTCGGGTCGTGGTGAGCTGCAAATCGGTGTGCTGGTTGAAAACATGCGCCGCGAGGGCTTTGAGCTTTCTGTCTCCCGCCCCAGAGTGGTCTATCGCGAAATTGACGGCCAGCGGCACGAGCCTATCGAGGAAGTCACCGTAGACGTGGATGACGAATATTCGGGTGTCGTGGTCGAAAAGCTGGCCTCCCGCAAAGGGGAGCTGGCCGAGATGCGGTCCTCCAATGCGGGCAAGACGCGCATCGTGGCCCATGTCCCCTCGCGTGGTCTGATCGGCTATCACGGCGAATTCCTGACCGACACACGCGGAACCGGAACGCTCAACCGCATCTTCCACGAATGGGCACCCTTTAAAGGCAAGATTCAGGGCCGTCGCACCGGCGTGCTGATTTCGATGGAAACAGGAACAGCCGTGACCTTTGCCCTGTTCAACCTCGAAGATCGCGGAAAGTTCTTCATCAGCGGTGGTGAAGCTGTCTACGGCGGCATGATCCTTGGTGAGCACAACCGCGATAACGATCTGGAAGTGAACCCGCTCAAGGGCAAAAAGCTGACGAACATCCGCGCCTCTGGCAAGGATGAAGCCGTCGTGCTGACAACGCCTATCCGCCTTAGCCTGGAACAGGCCATCGCGTATATCGCTGATGATGAACTGGTCGAGGTAACGCCGAACCATATCCGGCTTCGCAAGCGACACCTCGACCCGCATGAGCGCAAGCGTCAATCCCGTGCGGTTGAATCTGCATAATGCGAGTCGCCTCTTATCGAGTCGCATTATGCGAATTTTAAATGAGATTTTCTGTATCAGCCAGCAACCCTAATCTTAATGGATCACAAAGGAATACGCCGCAAAGCATTGAATATAATGCATTAACGCTAATCAAACCTTTAAGACCCGCCGCTTGAATTAACCTTGGCACTGGATTTGCTCCCTTACGTACGCGTCAACCAAATGACGCGTAATAAAGAAAAGGTGCGGTATGAAACATCATGTAGATGTGCACGTCGGTCAGCGTATTCGCCGTCGTCGTTGGATGCTCGGTATGACCCAGCAGCAGCTTGGCGATGCTGTTGGAATCAAG
>CALFFK010000098.1 GCA_937957975.1 uncultured Neomegalonema sp. | reverse complement strand
TGCTGTTGGCGACGCCCTGGCCGTTGTTCATTCTCATCGCCTGTGCCTTGACCTATTTGGGGTCGCGCAGTTGGAAGCTGGTTGCGGGTACGGCCATCGCGTTCTTGCTCATCGGCTATTTCGGCATGTGGGAAGATACCGTGCGCACGGTTGCGCTGATCTCGGTTGCAACGCTCATGTGTATCGTTATCGGCATTCCGATCGGCATTTTGATGGCCCGTTCGGATCGTATGCAAGCGATCGTCACGCCCATTCTCGATATCATGCAGACGATTCCGATTTTCGTCTATTTGCTGCCCGTCGTTGTTTTGCTCGGCATCGGTAAAGTCCCCGGCCTTATCGCGGTATGCGTCTATGCGATGCCCCCCGTGGTGCGCCTGACCAATCTGGGTATCCGCCTTGTCGATAAGGACACGCTGGAGGCTGCGGATGCCTTCGGGGCCAGTTCGCGCCAGAAACTCTTTGATGTTCAGTTGCCGCTCGCTCTGCCTAACATCTTCGCAGGCGTTAACCAGACCATTATGATGGCTCTCGCCATGGTCGTGATCGCGTCGATGATCGGCGTGAAGGGGCTTGGAATGCCCGTGCTGCAATCCATCCAGAACCAGTATCTCGCGCTCGGCATTTTCAATGGCCTTGCTATCGTTGCGCTCGCGATCATCTTCGACCGCGTGTCGCAAGAATACGGTCGTCGTTTGCAGAAACACCGCGAAGGGGGCCACGGTGTCTGAACCCAAAGTACGAATCAAAAATCTCTACAAGATCTTCGGCCCGCGCGCCAAAGCGATGGTCCCCCATGTCGAAGCGGGCATGGGTAAACCGGAGCTGTTGGAGAAACACGGTCATGTGCTGGGGTTGAATGACATCAATCTCGACATTCCGGCCCGCAAGGTTCAGGTCATCATGGGCTTGTCCGGTTCCGGCAAGTCCACCCTGATCCGCCATATCAACCGCCTGATCGAACCGACCGCCGGTCAGATGATCGTGGATGGCGAGGACGTTCTGGCGATGCGCGATAAAGCCCTGCGCAAGTTCCGGCGCGAAAAAGCGTCGATGGTGTTCCAGAAGTTCGCGCTCCTGCCGCATCGCAGCGTGGCTGACAACGTCGCTTACGGTCTGGACATTCAGAACGTCACCGAGGGCGATGCCAAAGCCCGCAGTCAGAAATGGATCGACCGCGTTGGCCTGTCCGGTTTCGAAAACCATTATCCGGCACAGCTTTCGGGCGGAATGCAGCAGCGTGTCGGTCTGGCCCGTGCCCTGGCGACGGATGCGGAAATCCTGCTGATGGATGAGGCGTTTTCGGCGCTCGATCCGCTGATCCGCACGGATATGCAGAACGTGATGCTCGACTTGCAGGAGGAACTGCACAAGACGATCATCTTCATCACTCACGACCTTGATGAAGCGCTGCGTATCGGTGACAATATCGCCATCCTGCGCGATGGGATCATGGTGCAAAGCGGCTCGCCACAGGACATCGTCCTCAAGCCCGCCGATGATTACGTCACGGACTTCACCAAGGACATCAACCGTAGCCGGGTCCTGCAGGTCGGCTCGGTCATGCACGCAACCCCGCCCGCTTCCGGTCCACGCATCGAGAGTACGACGGTGATCGAGGATGCGATGCAAACCTTGCTGGAGGCCGATGGTCACGAGGCTATCGTCATGCGTGGCGACGAGGCGATTGGCGGTTTGTCGATGAACGACATGATCCGCGCCATCGCCCGCGGCAAGGGTGCCGCCACAGACTCTGGCGCCTATACCTGACACGACGTCGAAGGGCGGTGATGCGCCCTTCGACGCTACCTGTGAGACAGCCACCAGCTATCTGCGCCCACTCTTACTGGAATAGTCAGACGCCCGCCGGGTTTTCGACGTCTCGCCCCAGCATGGCGAGGTCTGAATAGCGGTCGCCGATGCGGTGATGGGGCCGTCCGCCGGTCGCGGCACCCAGAGCCACCACCAGTTCGTCATGTGCGGGGGCGTCGTAGATGGAGAACTGCACCGTCAGGTAATGCGAGCGCCGCCCGGTATCGTGCTTGTCCATCAATGGGATCTGCATCTGCGTATTCGCCGGGCCGCGCGTGTTGGTGAAGCCCAGATAACTTTTCGCGCCAACCGCTTCGCGGTAGAAATTGCCGAATTGCAGGGTATGGATCAGAGCCGAGGCGTGTTCGATCTCGCAATCCGTGCCGGAGATGCAGGCCTTGCCATAGGCTTCGATGGCATCACCCGATCCGGCAAGCGCAATCAGGCGATCGGTCAGCATCTTGCCCAGTGGCGGCGCGAGGCGCTGGATATCGGGTTGCAGGTCTTCGACATGCCCTCTGCCATGCCAAGGGTTCTTCACCACCGCCGCAACGCCGATCATCCGCAGCGCCGGGTCAGCGGCTTTCGCGCCCTCGCGATGGATATCTTCGTCAAAGGTGACGACTTTTCGTAGTTCGGGTTCCATGGGTGTCTCCTAGGTACTGTATGGTTCGCGCGAGGCGATGCGATTGACGGTGCCGCGCGTCTCGTCCCCCTGA
>CALFFK010000097.1 GCA_937957975.1 uncultured Neomegalonema sp. | reverse complement strand
TTTACTCGACAGAGCAGGTGATTGATCAACTGACCCGGAGTTTTGATCCTTCGGGTTACAATGTTGCCTGGGACGGGCCGGAAGTGACCTACACGCTGTCGCACCTGCCCGCTGCACAGGCAGGGCCAGAAGCAGGCGGCTGGCAGGCGATGTCTGCGGTGATGCAGGAGGCCGCCCGCGAGGCCTTCAGATTATGGGACGACCTTATCGCCATTGATCTGACCGAAAGCGCCAATGACGCAAATGCCGGGATCAGCCTGAACTATTCATCGACCACAGGCGGCGCGACTTACGCGCAATATTCAGGGGCGGTATTCGGTGGGGTGCGCGCCGATGTGGAAGTCACAGACACGGATATCTGGTTTGCCAGTGACTGGTGGACCCATAATGATGACGGCGATTTCTTCAGCGGCGGCTATGGCGTCCTGACCTATATCCACGAGATCGGGCATACGCTCGGCCTGAGCCATCCGGGGCACTATAACGGCACTGCGAATTTCAATACCGATGCCGAATACCATCAGGATACCCTGCAATATACGGTCATGTCCTATTTCGAAGCGGGCGAGAATGGCGAGGCCACGAACCATTCCAACGGCCATGTGCAACGCTATGCCTCGACGCCCCTGCTGCACGACATCGCGGCGCTCCAGTCGCTCTACGGCGCGGATACGACAACCCGGACGGGCGATACGGTTTATGGTTTCAACAGTAATACCGGACGTGACGCCTTCACATTCTCGAACAGCGAGGATGCCATCGTGTCGATCTGGGATGCGGGGGGCACGGATACCATCGATATTTCGGGCTGGAGCACCAACCAGGCGCTCGACCTGAACGAAGGGGCGTTCTCATCAGTGGGGCATTTGTCCGAAAACCTCTCCATCGCTTTCGGTGCTGTCATTGAAAATGCCGTTGGAGGCAGGGGAAACGATGACCTGACAGGCAACGCCGCCGCCAACCGGCTGGAGGGGGGCGCGGGCGCAGATACCCTGAACGGCGGAAACGGCAATGACGTGCTGCTCGGTGGAGCGGGTTTCGATACCCTGACCGGCGGCAACGGGAGTGATACCTTCGTCTTCAACGCGGCCGATGGCGGGGCAACGATCACGGATTTCACCACTCAGGACGCCCTGGAATTCACAACCGGTGCGGAGGCCGCGTCGGCCTTCAACACGATCAGCCAGAGCGGCGCGAACACCCTTTTGAATCTGAATGGCACATCCATCGTTCTGGAGGGCGTGGAGGCGAGCAGCCTGACCCTGTCGAATAATAGAATCGAAGGCGATGCCGCCATCGTGCCACTGCGGGCCTTCGCGGATATTCGTGATTTTGACGGCAATGATCTGGGGCATTCGGAAAGCTGGAAACAGCTCGGCCTAGCGGATGTCCAGAACGATGGCGATGAAGAAGGCATCTACGTCAATCAGGCGCTGGGACGCTGGGCAACGCTGGGCCTTGACGCAACCGGCGCTGTCGATTTCAACGATCATGGCGCGGGAGGCGAAACCAGGGTCGTCGGCGTGTATGAAGACCCTCTCGTGCAGGCCGGCCTGACGGTCAAGGGCAGCGACACCGACAGCGCCCGGCGCTTCGAAAATGACCTGCGTATCGACAACCTGATCCTGCTGGAAAACAGCGATGCCGATTTCGACGGCGACGGATTACAGCAAATCTACTTCAAGACCGTCGATGGAACCGCCTACCTGCACGCCCTGATGCATGCCGATGGCAATATCCAATACGCCAATTATCAAAACCAGCAACAGATGATCGATTACCTCGAAGATAACGGATACGGCCAGGAAATATACGCAGATTGGCTGACCGGCTGAATTGTACGGAAATACGATCCGACCATATGCTATGTATACCCCGCAATACCTTTTGGGTTGGAATATAGAGATGCCGGGCGACAACACAGGAGAGTGACTCATGGCAACCCCAACGGCCAGAGAACAATATATCGTTGAACTTATCAATCGCGCGCGCTCGGACCCTGCAGCAGAGGCCGCCCGTCAGGGTATCGGTCTCAATGATGATCTGGCCCCCGGCACAATCACCACCACGGCAAAGCAACCAGTCGCAATTTCACCGCTGCTGGTCGATTCGGCGAATGCACATTCCCTGTCGATGATTCTCGAAGACTATTTTTCCCATACCGGCTCGGACGGATCAACACCGAGCGAGCGCATCTTTCGGGCAGGGTGGGAGCATGAAAACCTCGGATATTCGACCGGGGAAAATCTCTCATTTTTCGGTTCGACGGATACATCTATTGCCAACGCCCTCGAAACCCTCGACGCCCAACACAAGGGTCTCATCGAGTCTGAAAGCCATCGCGAAATCATTATGACAGACCGCTTCACCGAAATCGGTGTCGGTCAACAGATTGGCGAGTTTCAGGGCTCCACCGTTTCGATGATTACCGAGAATTTTGCCGATGCCGGACGTACCTATCTGACAGGCGTGGCCATTGATGATGGTGACGGGGACGACTTCTACGATGTTGGTGAGGGGCTGGAGGACATTCAGGTAACGGCTACAGGGTCCACCGGAACCTTCACAACGACGACCTGGTCTTCGGGCGGCTATACACTCGAACTGGATACCGGAACCTATAATGTGACCTTTTCAGGGGGCGCATTCGGCGCGGGCTATGACGCGGGCAGTATCACCGTGGCGAACCAGAATGTGAAGGTTGATGCCAATCTCGATGAGATCATCACATCCACCTCTACGATTACGGTCGCCGAGCTTGCCACGGGTGATCCGGCGGAAATATTCGCCCAACTCCGGGATTATGACGGGAACGACCTTGGCACCCCCGAAGGCTGGAAGAAACTGGGCGAGGTGGATATTCAGAACGACGGGGACAAGGAGCTTATCTACGTCAATTCAGCCCTTGGTCGCTGGGCCACGCTTGGCCCCGATACAAATGACACCATCCACTTCGATGACCATGGTTTGGGGGGCGAGACCCGTGTCGTTGGCGTCTATCTCGACCCTCTTGTCGAAAGCGGCCTTACCACGCGGGGCGGCCCCCATGACAGCGCGCAACGCTTTGCGAATGATCTGCGAATTGATAACCTGCAATTGTTGGGTGAGGGCGATTACGATAGCGACGGATTACAGCAGGTCTATTTCAGAACCGTCGATGGCACAGCCTATCTGCACGCCCTGATGCATGCCGATGGCAATATCCAATATGCGAATTACCAGAGCCAGCAGCAGATGATCGACTATCTGGAAGGAAATGGTTTTGGGGCCAGCACGTATGGCGACTGGCTCGTCGCCTGACATATTCGGGCTCCGGCCTTTCGGGTTAACCGATTGTCCTGTTCGCATTCGGGTACAATATTTTTCAGACTGTGTCTTACCTCGGAAAATTCACTGTCACGGCTAACCCTCCGTGTGCACTCTCTGAAAGGATCAGGTTGCCACCATGGGCGCGGGTGACATCGAGAGCGATGGAGAGGCCAAGGCCGGAGCCGCCGCCCTTGTCCTGATTTCGCGCCACATCGCCCCGCACGAACGGGCGCAGGATTTCCTCGCGCATCTCCGGTGCTACTCCGTCTCCATCATCTTCAACCACCACCGTTACCTGCCGCGCTTCTGCCTTCAGCGTCACCCAGATACGCCCGGCGCCGTACTTTCCCGCATTTTCGATCACATTGCGCAGGCATCGCCGTACCGCATCGGGGCGCAGCGCAAGGGTTGTTGCGCCTCCTACAGGCGCTTCGAATTTCACTTCCCGTTCTTTCGCCCGCTCATCCTCCACAATGCCTTCCAGCATCATGCGCAGGTCTAGCGGCTCAGGCGTCTCGATCGATTCCCCCCGCGCAAACGCCAGAAACCCGTCCACCATCCGCTCCATCTCGGCCACATCATGGGTCAGGCGCGTGACGTCCTCTTGCTCGTCCATCATGGCCAGCGACAGCCGCATTCGCGTCAGGGGCGTGCGCAGATCATGGCTGACCCCCGACAGCATCAGCGTTCGTTGTGCGATCTGCCGTTCGATCCGCGCCCGCATGATCGTGAAGGCCAGCGCGGCACGGCGCACCTCCTCGGCCCCTGACGGCTTGAAGACCGGGGCGGTGCGCCCTTTGCCGAAGGCTTCTGCCGCCTCCGCCAGTTGTCGGATCGGGCGCACCTGATTGCGAAGGAATAATGTGGCGACGACGATCAGGAACACAGAAACTGCCATCATCCAGACCAGCAGGAAGTGCGGGTTGCGTGTTGTCAGGCGGTTCTTGGGCAGCGCCGCCCGCAATACCCCGTTCGATAGCTGGATCGCCGCATGGACGACCTTGTTTTCGCGCTGTGTATCGACGCTGATTGGATAGCCGGTCTTGCTTTGCAGCGTTTCGATGATGGCCCGGTCTGCGATCAGATAGAAGGGGCGGCGCTCCTGCGGATCGATGAAATCCTGCTGTACGAAATCGATTTCATAACCAATCCCGCTGGATAGCTCCGTTACCATCCGTCCTGTCTCCGCCGGGTCGCTTTGCGCCTCCACGACCGAAGCGAAACTGCGTAATTCACGGGCGATTGTCTCGCTCATCTGTCGTGTAACGCCGTCGAGGTGGCGTTCGATGAAGACGAGAGCAACCGTAATCTGGATCAGGAATACGGGAACAATAAGGATCAGAAGAGCGCGACCAAACAGGCCTTTGGGCAAGTAGCGTTGCCAATGGCTATACGGTCCCGCTGTCATTTCGCCTTGCGGAGATAGACATAGAGCGCCCCGTCTCCGCCGTGTTTGCGATGGGCCTGATAAATGCCAACGGTCGCCCCGCTCAATGGGGGCTGGGCCAACCAACGCGGTACGTCCCGGCGCAACACCCCTTCGGAATGCTCCATCGAGAAGCCGCTTTCAGAGGGCCGGGTATAGCGTCGGCCCTTGCCGGTGATGACGAGCACGCAGCGATGGCCCCGCGTCCGCGAATCAAGAATGAAGCGGTTCAGTGCTGAATGGGCGCGATCCGCCGTCATGCCGTGCAGGTCCAGCCGCCCGTCGGGGTCACGCTCTCCCCGTCGCAGCGAGCGGGCCGTGCGCCGGTCGAGGCCGGGGGTAATATCACGCAGTGGTTCGACATCGACGGGTTTGGGGGTGAAACGGGTCAGAACGGGGGGGGCAGGCCGCGCAAAGGGGCGTGGCGCTTCGACGGCGGGCACTTGCCGGATTCGTGGCAAGGGGCCGGGCTTGGCATCCGGGTTATCAGGAACCTGCACCTTCGCCCGTATCCGCGAGAGAACCGTATCGGAATTCACAGCGCGCCAGAGCGACAATTCCTGCTCCGTTGCGCGCCGTGTTCGACGGTCGCCGCCGCTCATAAGAGAGGACCGAATATCCGTTCATAGGCCAAGCGCGGCGTAAAGGCGATAAGCTGGCCGTGCGTGCGGGTGTTGCCTGCTGCCTTGCCCGCTGCATCGCCGGCACCAAAGAAGAAATCCGCGCGCCGCGAACCCTTGATCGCTCCGCCGGTGTCGAGAGCCAATGTCAGACGCCGAATCGGCCCGGTCGGGGCGTCAAAATCCACCCACATCGGAATGCCAAGCGCATAGAAACGCCGATCAATGGCGATGGCGCGGTTTGAGGGTAGTGGCTGACCAAAGGAGCCAATGGGTCCAAGCCCTGGATCGGCGTTCAGTTCCTCGCGTTCCGTGAAGAACACATAGGACGGATTTGTCCCAAGCAACGCATCACGCCGGGCAGGGTTTGCGGTGATCCAATCCTCGATGCTGCGCTTGGAAACGGCCTCCAGCGGCATCTCGCCCCATTCCACCAATGTCTTGCCGATTGCCTTGTAGGAGCGGTTGTTTTTACCCGCAAAACCCACCCGTGCAATCGAACCATCCGGCAAACGAATGCGGCCCGATCCCTGAATATGCAGGAAGAAACTGGCGATAGGGTCGTCCACCCAGAAAATTTCCAGACCCCGGCCGGCCAAAGCGCCCGCGTCTATCGCGGCGCGGTCAAAATACGGGACACCGTTCTCAAGGTCATCAGGGCGGGCATAAAGCGGATGTTGGTAGGGTCCGCCCCGCACTCGCGATCCGTTGAGTTCGGGTTCGTAATAGGCGGTGAACAGGGCTGTGCCCGTATCCGCTCCACCAAGGGAAACCGGAACGAAATGTTTCTCGAAATACGCGGTCGCGTCCAATGGGCCATAGGTCTCGCGGCAAGGGAATGACCAATCCAACCCGATCCCGAACAGCGGATGCCCACCAATATTATGCCCGCCGATCCCCGAATCCACTGGTGCATCGGAAATCTTCTCACAAGCTTCGCGCAGCGCAACAAGCACGGGCTGATGGTCGCCATCCCTCCAGCCGTTCAGGTCGTCAAACGACAAAACCTGCACCTGATCCTGCGGTACGTCGATGATGGGTTCCATCGTCGCAATGCGATTCGATGGGGGAGAGATGATCGGTACGGTTTCGATGACTGGCGCGCGCACCACAGATGGGGGCGATTCGAGCGGGGCCAACACTGGAACATACGGTGTCGCAACAGGTAGTGGAGGTTCAGGCTCGTGAGGGGCCACCGTCAGATCTATCGCCGGGGGCGGTTCATACGGGGCCACAGGTATTGGTGCAGACACCACTGCCGGAGAAGGCGCTGGCGGTGGTGGCGTGGGTGTTTCCGATGCGACGACAGGGTCGGCCACAGGAGGCGTCACGCCGGCGGAGGTTTCCGGCGCAGGGCGCGACGCGCAAGCACCGAGCAGGACCAAAACCGAAAGACTGGCACAGACAGCGCGCATCGGATCAGTCGCCGGTCTCGACCAGAATCCAGGACGGATCGTCGGTTCCAAGAATCCGCTCGAAGGTCCACAGATCATTCATCCGGCGCACCATTTCAGGATCACCCTCAACGATTTCACCATTGCTATCGCGCACTGCCACGATCATCTCCGCATCAAAGCGTGCTTCGATTTGAAGGGTATTGGTTGCTTCATTCAGCCGCGCATCCATGATTTTTGAGCTTCTGAGACCAATGAAGCGGGCATCCACAGAAAGACCATCTTCCTTGCGTTGGTCGATAGCGCCCTCAAAGCTTTCCATCACATCCGGTGCGAGCAATGGACGCAACGTATCCTTGTCGCCGGTTTCATAGGCCATGAGAATCATCTCATAAGCGGCGCGCGACCCTTCTATGAACCGTACGGCGTTGAAATCCGGCTCGATGCCCTTGGCTGCGATCAGTGTCTTGCCCAAATCGCTTTCAAGATCGGCAACGCTGGAGATGTCGCTGTGATCGTCCGGGATCGGTTGGGATTGCATATCGCGACCGGGAAACTGCACCACCTTGTCGGCGGGGTCTGTTGCCGCTCCGTCGCGCGCAGATGGACCGCCGAACCATTCTTCGGGGTTTTCATGGCCCGTCTTGCGGCCCAGCGCATCGCGCAATCGCAGGAACAGGAATCCGGCGACGGCGGCGAGGACAATAATTTCAATCATGGTCTTCCCGCACAACTGTTGAAGATAGTCTACGCTGTACGCGAGACACCTTTCGATAACCTTTGCACCCAATATAGGACGAACGGACGGCAAGCGATAGGGGTGATGCGTTGCAAAGCCCGTGCGCCGCATGTTAGCCGGTTCCGACAGGCGCTCCAGAAGGATAACCGACCATGGCCGAAGAAACCCCCGAAGCCGCCGCGCAGCAGCCGCAGCAGCAAGCACCGAACATCAGTATACGCGCGCAACTCGTCCGCGCGATGACCTTCCGCAATGCGGGTGCGCTCCAGACCCCTGAGGGTCAGCCCAGTGTCACCGTGAACATCCATGTTGATGCAGGCAAGCGCACCGAGACCGATTTCATGGTCGGTCTGCGGATCGAGGCGTCATCGAAAACCGAGACGCAGGAATTCTACGAAATCTCGCTTGATTATGCCGGGGTGTTCGAGGTCACAAATTATGAGGCCCGGATGCTGGAGCCATTGCTCCTCATCGAATGCCCGCGAATCCTCTTCCCCTTCGCGCGGCGCATCATCGCAGATATTACCCGCGATGGCGGCTATGCTCCCCTGATGCTTGATCCGGTCGATTTCGTCGCTCTCTACCGCCGCGAACTCAGCCGTCGCTCGCAACAGGAAAATGGTACCAGCGCTGCAGGTGCCGAAACGAACCCTGCCGTTAACTGAACGGCCACACCCTCCTTCTCCCTAAGAGCGGGGGAAGGAGGGTGGTGGGCATTCGACGCGCGGGAAGAACAGGCAAATCGTGTGTTCTTCCGCGGTGCTTTTGCGCTGGACCCGCCCATGCAACTGCATCGCGAAACTGTCGATCAATTGCGTTCCAAGGCCAATGGGGCCAGGAGCATGGGGCATGTTGCTCAACGAATTCGAGATTGCGAGTTCCATCATTCCCTCGCCGATCTCATGCAGGGCGATGTGCAACCAGCCATCGCCCTCCGGTCCCAACCCGTGCTTGAAGGCGTTTGCCACAGCTTCGGTTGTGAACAACGCCAGCGGGATAGAACGATCCGGCCCTTCCACATGCTCGATCATGTCGAATGTAACCTGAACCGTATCAGGGCGCTGACCCCGCCCGTCCTGTGTATTCCCGATGATCTCCTGCAAAAGCGTGTCGAGCCGGATAGCATCGGCCCATTCTGCCTCCGATAACCGTTTGTGAACGGCGGACAACCCCAAAACACGGTCCTGCAAGCGCAGCAGTGTTTCCCGTTCACTCTCGTTTGTTACCCCGCGCAGTTGCAGGTTCATCAGACTGACGATCATCTGAAGATTGTTGCGAACCCGGTGATACACTTCCTTGAGCAGTGTATCCTTCTCGCCTAGCGAACGGCGCAAGTCGCTCTCGCGGCTCTCGATCTCTTGCGCCATGCGGTCAAAGCTTTTACCGAGGGCTGCGAATTCAAGGGGGGCATCACGCAACCCGCTTGCCCGCAGGCTGCGTCCGCTACGGGTATAAGCGCTGACCAGCCGATCCAGATACACGACATGGCGTAGTGCGAAACGATCCACCGCGAAATACGCAACTGTTACGGCCAGCGCCCACATGATGAGCGGTAATAGCAGCAACAGCATCTGTGGCAGGCTGAGCCTGCCCGTCACCCGATCTTCAGGCCAGCTCGACACGGCGAATATATCGCGCTCGAACAGTGGGGTGATCGAATAGATGCGCCTTTCTCCCGATGTCGCTTCCGCAACAATCGGCCTCCCTGAACGCTGCAACATACCAGACAGGCTATCTGCATCGGGTAGCCATTCGTTTTCCGCGACGCCCTCTTCCCAGGCGACCGTCCGGCCCTCGCTGTCAAGGATGGCAAAATTTGATGTTGAATGGCGTTCCGGCGCATTGGCCCAGACCATGTAGGCACTTGGCATGGAAAGCGCGAGTGACCCCACAAGGCGATCCTCATGCATGATGGGTATGCTGACGGTGACGACCGGTACTTTCGAGATCGCCCCTTTCTGATAGACCGTAACTGTCCGGCGTGGATTGTCGATAAAGCGTTTGTATCCCGGTGTGGAACGCAGGTCGAACGGCTCTGCGAGGGGATGGCCACAACGCATAAATCCGTCTGTACCGCCCATTCCGGCAAAGCTTACCTTGGCTTGCGCCATTACGAAATCGCGTATCCGGGCCGAGCATTCGGCCTCCGGCATGTCAGGCTTGATCTGGGAATTCAGCGTATCAAGCGCACCAAAGGCTTCGCGGATCATACCTTGTTCGCGTGCACTCTCCATAAACGCTTCGCTGGCGAGGGCTGATCGTTGCAGTCGTTGGGTGGCTGAGAAAGATGCGTAACCTTGCGCCACTGCAAGTACGCCAACTGGTAAAGTCGCAAAAGCAAGAAGCACGGCAACCTGAAGGCGCAAACTAAGGGGTTTGGGGCGACCCGCATCGACCTTCATATTTGGCGCGTCGGTCAACGAACTAGGGGTCCAGGGTCGTGGCGGCAGCATCCGCCGCTTCTTCAGTGCCGAGCAGTTCTGCCAGTTTCGCCCGCGCGCGATTTACACGGCTCTTGACTGTGCCAACGGCACATTCGCAGATCGCCGCCGCTTCTTCATAGGTCAAACCCGAAGCACCCACGAGAGTCAGTGCCTCACGCTGATCGGCAGGAAGCAGTGCAAAGACACGCTCGAAATCGCGCATGTCCATAATCCCGTCCTGAGCGGCGCGATCAGGTACCTGAGCGGCAAATTTGCCATCAATATCCTCTACTTCGCGGCGAAATTTTCGAAACTCGGAATAGAACGTATTTCGCAGGATCGTGAACAGCCACGCCCGCATGTTCGTTCCATCAGTATAGCTATGCAAGTTACCCCAGGCTTTAAGAACGGTTTCCTGCACCAGATCATCGGCATGGGAAGCGTCGTTTGCCAGACTGCGTGCAAAGGCCCGGAGTGCGGGGACATGGTTAATCAATTCCTCCTGACGGAGATCAGGATCACTCATTCGCGCTGCCCGTCCGGCCCGTTCTGCCTCAGTTGATCGAGCAGGGATTGCAGGGCATCGGGCAGGGGTTCGTTGGCTACGTTATCGTACACCCGTTTCAAATTTCGGGAGATCGTGTCCTCTTCGCGCCGACCCGCACCGGGGTATTCTCGTCGATCGTTTCCATCGCTCATCAAGTACCCGCCAGATTGCAAATCTATATTCTGTGATAGCAAGTGAATGCCTCCCGAAGCCAAATGGTTCCATGCTGCATAGACCCCGTGAATATTTGTCTATAAAACAAAACTTCACGTCCCATGAAACGACGGACTGAAACATCCATGGCAAACGATACCGCTCCCGACCTTCACGCCGCCATTGCGCCGCATCTGACGATGCTGCGTCGCTATGCGCGCGCCCTTTCAGGTAGCCAGCAACGCGGCGATCTTTTCACGATGGCGACGCTGGAGGCGCTGGTCGCTGATGCGTCGGCCTTTGACAGAACCCTTTCACCAAAGGCGGCCTTGTTCAAAACCTTCCGGTCAGTCTGGATCGAGGTTGAGGGGGCCGAGGCGGATGAAGGCTCCGCACTGGAGGGGGCAACGCGCAAGCGTCTCGACCAGATTGCGCCCGAAGCACGGCAGGCTTTTCTGCTTGGTGCGCTGGAAGATTTCAGGATCGACGACATCGCCGCGATCATGGATGTTCCCGTAGACGAAGCGCAGGTACTCTATGACGCAGGGCTGGAGACGATTCAAAACCAGACCCGCGCACGGGTTCTGGTGATTGAGGATGAACCGATCATCGCGATGGACATCAGCTCCATCGTAACGGAGCTTGGCCATGAATGTACGGGCATTGCGTCCACAAGGGAGATGGCCGTCAGGATGGCCCGCGAGACGCCCCCTGACCTGATTCTGTCTGATATACAGCTTGCTGATGGTTCATCAGGGATCGACGCCGTGCGCGATATTCTTGCAGATCATTCGATGCCGGTGATCTTCATCACCGCTTATCCCGAACGCTTCCTCACGGGTGAGCGCGCCGAACCGGCTTTCCTCATCACCAAGCCATTCAAGCGCAGCAATGTTGAAGCGGCGGTCAGTCAGGCTCTGTTCTTCAACGACGCGACCCTGATCGAAGCTTTGCCAGATACCTGAGGGCGTTGGGCCTTATCCACATCTCCGGTCACTCCGGGGATGTGGCTTGGCCAATACTCACCCTTAACTATCTTCCCCGGACAAGAATTTCTCGGCTTCCAGCGCGGCCATACAGCCCATTCCGGCAGATGTGACCGCTTGGCGATACACATGGTCTGTCACGTCCCCGGCGGCGTAGACGCCCGGAATGGCCGTGGCGGTCTTGCCCGCTTCAACGATGACATAACCGCCATGATGGGTTTCCAACTGCTCCGTAACCAGTTCTGAGGAGGGCGAGTGACCGATGGCGATGAAGACGCCCGCACACTCGACCTCTTGTGTCTCACCCGTTTCGGAATGGGCAAGCCGCGCGCCCGTCACGCCCTTTGGTTTGTCAGTGCCAAGCACTTCGTCCAGCACATGATCCCAGATCACCTCGACTTTCGGGTGTTCGAGCAGACGCTTCTGGAGGATTTTCTCCGCTCGCAGTTCATCGCGCCGGTGCACCAGCGTGACCTTGTTGGCGAAATTGGTGAGGAACAATGCTTCCTCTACGGCGGTATTGCCGCCGCCGATTACCAGCACTTCCTTGCCGCGATAGAAAAATCCGTCACAGGTGGCACAGGCGGAAACGCCGAATCCCTTGTATTTTTCCTCCGAATCAAGACCCAGCCACCGCGCTTGCGCCCCCGTCGCAAGAATCACAGCATCGGCGGTATAGGTCGTGCCGGTATCGCCCACCGCCGTGAAAGGCCGCTTTGAGAGGTCGAGCGACATGATATGATCGCTGATGAGTTTTGTTCCTACCGCTTCGGCATGGGCGCGCATCCGCACCATCAGGTCCGGTCCCTGCACTTCGGTATCACCGGGCCAGTTCTCGACTTCCGTAGTGATGGTGAGTTGCCCGCCCGGTTGAATGCCTTCCACCAGCACCGGCTCCAGCATGGCGCGGCTGGCATAGACCCCGGCAGTATATCCCGCAGGGCCGGACCCTATGATAAGAATCCGCGTGTGCATCGTGTCGGCCATGGTGTCGTCCCTGTTTCGTGTGTTTCGCGTGTTTCTAATCCCGCTGCTTCAACAGCGCCATCACTTCCCGCGCCGCGTGTTCGGTTTCCGCAAGCGCAGGTGTTCTGCGTTCGGGCAGTCTGCCCGTAAATGCCTCCGCTACCCCCGCCGCATAAAGTGCGTCCCGAAATGTGGCGATCTTGCCGCTTTCCTGCAAGAGCGGCCAAACTCCGAGCGGAGCAAGGCAGGATGCGGCCTCGGACATCATGTTCACACTGTCATCGCTTACGATCACTGCATCAGCCCAGGCAAGCATCCCCGCATAGGGATTGGGTCCGCTTCCGTCCCAGAACCATGCCTGTGGCAAAGCCGTCCGCAGCCGCGCGATATTGTCTTCGCCTGTGCGCCGCGATGCCGTGATGAGCAATGATCCGCCCAAAGCTGCAAGCTGCACCGCCAATGTCTCGATCCGTTCAGGAGCAACCTTTCGCCGTTTCGTTGCCCCGCCCAATAATACTGCAATCCGGGGGGAGGGCAGGGGCGCGAATGTTTCCTGCCAATCCCTGTGCCCGGCGGCCAGCCAATCGGGTGTGATCCGATGCACGGAACCAAGTGTTGCGATGACATTCGGCCCCGTCAGCCCGTCATGTTCAGGGGCCACGACCGCCGCAAATCGTGCGGGCGATATTCCGCTGTCAAGCACCTGCACCCCTCGCGCCCGCCCCGTTCGCTCAAGCGCCTCCACCAGGGGCGCAACACGCCGACCCGCTCCGATCACGATATCGGCATCCGGCAAAACGACCTGTCCCAACGTCATCCATGCAGGCAATACCGACCAGATTTTTGGTGGCAGGGCCGACAGGGCGCGTGGAACCGGCACAGGCGCCGCTTTCCAGTCCCCTTTGATCTCCTGTGCTAACGCGTGTGCCAACCCTTCAGCCATGGCCGCATTTCCTGCGCGCCCATCCGACATTGCGAGAATGCGGGGGCGCGCGGAAAATATTTCGTCTTCCGGCCCGTTTGCATTATTTTCTTTCGCCAAGGATGCCTCGGATGTGATCTAAGCTGTTTGAAATCTTATCATCAATTCCCATACACGCTAACCGCGACCGCGCGTTGGAACCAGACCGGAGGGGCCATGCCCGCCTTGAAACTTGATGTTATTGACCGGCAAATCCTTGTCGAGTTGCAGGCGGACGGTCGCATGACAAATGTTGAACTCTCCCGACGGGTGGGGATTTCGGCCCCACCTTGCCTGCGCCGGGTTCGTGCATTGGAGGAAGCGGGGTTCGTGCGCGGTTATCATGCTGACCTTGATGCGCGCGCGTTGGGTTTTGACGTGATGGTTTTCGCACAGGTTGGCCTGAAAAGTCAGGCTGGACCCGATCTCGTCGCCTTCGAGCAACAGGCGCAGGATTGGCCGCTGGTCCGGGATTGCTACATGCTCAATGGCGAGGTGGATTTTCTGCTTCGCTGTGTCGCGCCGAATTTATCCAGTTTCCAACGGTTCCTGACCGACGACCTGACTGCTGCGCCCAACGTCGCCAGCGTCCGAACGCAACTTGTCGTTCGCACTGGCAAGACTGTCCCCGGTCTGCCCCTCGATCTCGTCGCGGGAGATGACAGCGTATAATTCGGGTCGCAGGAACCGGGTGGGTATCAACAGGCAGATACGTCAGGGTTGGTGGATAAGGAGAGCCACCATGACAATCACATTCATTCCCATGAGCACCGACACCGTGCGCGCCTTGCAAACATGTGGTCCTGACGCCCATGGCCACGCCCCGGAGCGCCGTATTTCAGATGGCGATGGCATCCCTTGCCGTCACTGTCTCGATTTCGTGCCGGAAGGCGAAGATTATCTCGTGCTGGCCCACCGGCCCTTCGATACCCTGCATCCCTATACGGAAACAGGGCCGGTCTTTCTTTGCGCGAAATCATGCGGGGCGGGCGGCGGAAATACGGCTTTACCCGCGTTTCTCGACAGTCCGTCCTACATCCTGCGGGGGTATGACGTTGGGGAGCGCATCCTCTACGGCACCGGCGCGGTGACGCCGACAGACGCGATTATCAGGCACGCCGAAGAGTTATTTTTGCGAGAGGACGTGGCCTTCATCCACGTCCGATCCGCGTCGAATAACTGCTTTCACTGTCGTATCGAGCGGGGGTAAGCCCCCCGCAAGATCAATCAGCGGTCTTCGCGCTGTGTTGCGAAACCGCTTTGTTCGTTCAGATCCTCGATCAGAAACTTGCGGGGATCAATGGCCAAACCCCGGCGAACATTCCGCAATGTGATGACACTGGAACGGTTCTGGGCATCGGTGATGACCCATTTCTGCAATCCGATGGGGTTTGACGAGAAGATCATCGTCACTGATCCATCATTGGGATTGCCCGGATCAATGGCTTTGGCCCGCACCACGCCGGGGGCGCGCTCGACTGACTGGATCGCGCCTTCGCGGTCCAGATCAACATTTTCGCGCAGCAGTAGGTAAAGGGGCGTCCGGCTCAGGGGAATCCGGTCGGTCTTGTTGAGGTCACGGTTCATAATACCCGCCCATGTTCCGTCCGAGACGACGGTTGTGGGGTTGGGATCATAATATTCGAACCGCAGACGCCCCGGACGGCGCAGGAAGAAAATACCTTCCGCCGTGCGTCCATCCGTCGATTGCTGGACGAAATCGCCCTGCATCGTCGTAATGCCGTTCAGATATTGGTTCAGCGCCGACACGGTCTGAGCATCATAGCCCTGAGCGATGGCCGGTGCGGCGAGGGGGCCGGTCGCGAGAGCTGCGGCGGCACCGAGAAGAAGGGTTCTACGTTCCATGACTCTATCCTGTCAGATGACTTGGGCGATTATCGGGCTTCAATGAGGATTTCGCGTTTTCCGGCATTGTTCGCCGGGGTAACGATTCCCTGTTGTTCCATCTGTTCGATTAACCGTGCAGCACGGTTGTAACCGATTTGCAAACGCCGCTGAATATAGCTGATCGTAGCGCGACGATCATGGGCTACAATGGCGACTGCCTGATCATAGAGGGTTGCGTCATCGGTATCACCACCGCCGAGGCCCAGCAACTCGTCGATCTCACCATTGCCCCCCTCCGGTTCGTCGAAAGTGATCTGATCGTTGGCTTCACCATAGGCGCGCAACTCGTCGGCTACGCGCTGGACTTCTTCATCCGACACGAATGGTCCATGAACGCGCGTGACGCGCCCGCCGCCCGCCATGAAAAGCATATCGCCCTGCCCCAACAGTTGCTCGGCCCCTTGCTCGCCAAGGATTGTGCGGCTGTCGATCTTGGATGTGACCTGAAAGCTGATACGGGTTGGAAAGTTTGCCTTGATTGTGCCAGTGATGACATCGACGGAGGGGCGCTGGGTAGCCATGATGATATGGATGCCCGATGCGCGGGCCATTTGGGCGAGGCGCTGGATACAGGCTTCGATCTCCTTGCCCGCCACCATCATCAGATCGGCCATTTCGTCCACGACCACGACGATGAAGGGCAGGGTTTCAGGGTCATATTGCTCGGTGGAGACGTTGCCGAATTCGTCCATTTTGTCGCGGCTCAGTTTTTCGCCTGCCTGAAGGGACGCGCGCATCTTGAGGTTATAGCCCTCGATGCCGCGCACGTTCATCTGCGCCATCTTCTGATAGCGGTTCTCCATTTCGCGCACGACCCATTTGAGGGCCATCACGGCCTTCTTCGGGTCGGTAACAACGGGGGACAGCAGATGAGGGATTCCGTCATAGACGCTGAGTTCCAGCATCTTGGGGTCAATCATAATGAGGCGACATTCTTCGGGAGTATGCCGATACAGCAGCGACAGGATCATCGCATTAATCGCGACCGATTTACCTGCGCCGGTCGTCCCGGCGACCAGCAAATGCGGCATCTTCGTAAGCGAAGCGAATTTGATGCTGCCATCGATGGCTTTGCCCAATGCGAGGGGAAGCTGCATGTCCGACTCGACCACCTTGTCGAGAATTTCGCGCAGATGTACCATCTCGCGGTGCTCGTTCGGCATCTCGATCCCGATGACCGAGCGGCCCCGTACAGGGGCGACACGGGCCGAGAGCGCGCTCATCGAGCGGGCAATATCATCCGACAGGCCCACCACCCGCGCCGCCTTGGTTCCGGCGGCGGGTTCCAGTTCGTGCAGGGTGACGACCGGCCCCTGCTTGGCGGCCATGATCTCGCCCTTCACACCATAATCTTCGAGGACTTTCATCAGATCAGCGGACTTGCCGCGTAGTTCCTGCTGTGTAGCCGGTCGTACCCCGCGCTGGGGCTTGGCGAGCAGGTCAAGGGAGGGTTTGAGCGCCCCCCCTGCATTTTTGCGCCGCTTCATCGCGGCCTTGCGCTTGTTTGCACCTTTTGTTTCGGCTGGTGCAGCAACCTTTTCGGCCCTCAGCCGGGGGGCGGGGGACGGCCTGCTATCCGGCGCATCGACTGGCGCACGCAGGGGGGTGGATCGCAACGGGGCCGCCGTTCCCTCCAGCTTTGGCGGGTTCTCGGCTCCCTTTACGGGGCGCAGCTTGCGCGTCAGATCGCGGGTGCGGGTCAGTGTATTTTCGGTCAGGGCAACCCGGTTCTCGCGTGAGAATATCTGACAGAACGATGCCGTGATATGCCGCCAGAGCCACAACGCCTCTTCCCGCGTGACCCCACAGGCCAGCGCGATGGTGGCAATCGACAGCAAACAGAAGATCAGCCCCGGAATCTGATAGGGTGCAGAGAAATCCAGTGCGGCAAGCCCCTGCGCAAAAGGCCGGATCGTGAAATCACCCAGCCAGCCGCCATGGCCCAGCAGCCCCTCGATTCGCCCCGGCATCGCCGACAGAAACGCGCAAGTCGCGATTACCGCAGCCAACCCGGCCCCGAAAAGCCGTAAGGGCACGATCACCAGCCGGTCCCATGATCCCGTCCACAGCCGAATTGCCCAGATGCCAAGCACGACAGGGATCAGCGCCGCCGTGCGGCCAATGGTCAGTAGCAGAAACGCGGCCATCTGCGCGCCCAAACCACCCAACCAATTCGTTGCATTGGCAGAGGTCGCGTTCAGGAAACTCGGATCGGCGGGGGAATAACTCAGCAGCGCCATAAACAGCACAAGCGCAAGAAACCCAAGCAGGGCCGCAAAGATTCGGTTGCTCATGCCACCGAACAGGCTGTTGCCAATGGTATCCGCTTCGGAATCAGTCATCGTTGTCACGCTGTTGCCTCCGCAGGGGGCCGTTCCCGTTCCTTCAGGATGCTCGCGATGGCCTCCAGACCGGGACGCAAGGTCTCGGCAGGTTCAACGAGAGCGGCCCTAATGAAACGGGTGCCGGGGTTTTTTCCGTCGATGAAGCGCGGATCACCCCGCCCAAGATACGCCCCCGGTAATACGCGCACCCCATGTTCAGACCACAGGCGCACCGTCGTTGCTTCGCCATCCCCCACGTCAAGCCACAGGAAAAAGCCACCGCGCGGGGCAGTATAGCCGGGCAATCCGCCCAGGATTTTATCCGCCAACTCAAATTTCCCGTGATAGAGAGCCCGGTTCGCCCTCACGTGCGTTTCATCCCGCCACATCGCTTCGGCAGCGTGCAATACAGGCAGGGGCGAGGGCGCCCCGGCATAGGAGCGCAGCCGCGTCATCGCCCCGATCAGCCTTGCGCCTCCGGCAACAAAGCCACTGCGCAGACCGGGCGCGTTTGAGCGTTTGGACAGCGAATTGAATACCAGCACATGATTGAGCGATACGCCCTCGGCCAACGCCGCCTCCAGCCCGCCGGGGGGTGGGGGGCCGTCCGGATAGATTTCCGAATAGCACTCGTCAAAGCCAATAACGAAATCATAGTTCTCCGCCAGCGCGGCGATGCGCCCAAGCTGCTCCCGGTTTGCCACGGCCCCCTGAGGATTCGAAGGCGAGCAGTAGAAGGCGAACACCGTTCGGGCGAGCAGGTCTTCGGGCAGGTTCGTATAATCAGGCAACCAGCCGTTCTCTTCGGTTGCGGCCACGAAAACAGGCTCGGCCCCCACCGCCAGCGCAGCGGCGGCGTAGCATTGATAGAATGGGTTCGGGATCAGCACGGCGGCACGCTTGCCGTTCTTTTGCCGCCCGGCCAGCGCCATGACCGCCATGAACAGCCCTTCGCGCGTACCATTAAGCGGCAGGACCATGCGGTCGGGATCAATGATGGTGTCAGGCAGCGTAAACCGCTGTGTCAGCCACCCGGCCACCGCATCGCGAAAGCCGGGCGTTCCGTCAATGGGGGGGTATTTCGCGTAGCCTTCTGCATGGTTTGCCAACGCCTCATGCATCAAGTCAGGCATGGGATGGCGTGGCTCACCAATTGACATGGCAAGAGGGTCGCCGCCCGGAGGGTGGCGCTCAAGCAAGGCCCGCAAACGCGGAAAGGCGTATTCGGGCAGATCGGAAAACCTGCGCGGTATCATACTGTTCTGCTCTTCCTCTGGCCGGTCGCTGATCGCCGATCCTTGAAGTCAGGTCTTTGCGACCTTTTGGTGTATGATACGTTAAGGAATGGGGGGGCGTCCAGTGTTTAGGGCCAGTGACTATTCTTCGACTGCGTCCAAATACGCTTCGGATGCGTGGTTTGAAGGATTTTTCATATGGTAAAAAATTTGAGATCAATTGAAGAACTGGCAGTTGATTTGTTTCAGGATGCGCAATTGTTTCAGTATGCAGTAAATTTTCACGATGTTTTCTGGGATTTTGGTGGAGATTTGAATCGCAAATACCCTTTGGTGTTTCCAGTCGTCAAGCGAAGTGCATTTGATGCCTTGATAAGTGCATCTGGGCGCCTTTTTGATAAGTCTGGTTTTGGTCTCCGTACTGCATCACAAAACGGATTTGTAATTTCGTTAAGCTTATCTAATGAGATTAGTGAATGCGCAAAATTCTACGATAACAAGCTGTTACCTTGGCGTCACAAGGTTGTTGCTCATAGGGATGCGAGATTTTCAGCAGAGAAAGCATCCCGAAAAGCTAATCTTTTCCCGGATGATATTCCTGCTCTCGCGCAGAATACCGCAATTTGTGTAAATCGCCTCCTTGTCGAAAATGCACCTGATGACATGGTTCAGAAAAGGGCTTGGATGCAGCGAGTACAAGAAGATTGCGCAGCTTTGCGCGCTGAAACTGGGCAGTTTGTTCAGGCTATATTGAAGTAGTTTGATGGATTGCTGTTGCGCGCATATTTTGGGGGAAAATTATCGCTGAAACATCCCACTACAGCTTCCACCCAGAATGCAACGCCGCAACACCCGCTGTCATATTCCGATACTTCACCTGTCCGAACCCCACATCGCGGATCATGCCTGCGAAACGGTCCTGAGCGGGGAAGCGGCGTATGCTTTCGACCAGATATTGATAGCTGTCGCGGTCGCCCGCGATCATCTTGCCCATTCGGGGGATGACGTTGAAGGAATAGGCGTCGTAGAGGCGGTCCATCCCGGCAACTGTCACCTGAGAAAATTCCAGACACAAAAACCGCCCGCCCGGTCGCAGCACGCGATACGCCTCCGCCAATGCGTCTTCGATCCGGGTCACGTTACGGATGCCAAACGCGATGGTGTAGGCGTCGAAGCTGTTATCCTCAAACGGCAGGGCCATCGCGTCGCCATTGATCCAGGCCAGCCGCTCCGCCATTGCGCGGCTTTCGGCACGCTCCATTCCGGCGCGCAACATGCCTTCGGTCAGGTCCAGCACAGTGACATGGGCGTCCCCGCCCCGCTTGCGCGCACGGTCGAGAATGCGGAACGCAATATCGCCCGTTCCCCCCGCCACATCCAGCGTCTGCCAGCCCGGACGCGGGGCCAGCCAGTCAATCATCGCGGATTTCCACAAGCGATGGACGCCCCCCGACATGACATCATTCATCACGTCGTATTTGGTCGCCACCGACGAAAAGACGCCTTGCACGAGTGAGGATTTCTCCCCCTCCGCCACGTCGCGATAGCCGAAATGCGTGCGTTCTTCAGTCATGGTTCAGCAAATAGCATGGCCGTCGCCCACTGCCACAGGAAAACGCCGCGCCAAATCGCCCCTTCACAGCACCTTCCCCGGCGAGATCGCATTGGGGTCGATAGGCAGGTGCAGCACAGCACAGCGCCCCGCATTGCGCGCGCGTTCGAAAGCATCGGCAAAATCGGCATCCGTCTCGACCTTTTCGCCATAAGCCCCGTAAGCCTCGGCCAGTGCTGCAAAGTCCGGGTTCACCAGCCGCGTGGCGCTCTGACGACCGGGATAATCCCGCTCCTGATGCATTCGGATCGTGCCGTATTGGCCATTATCGGCCACCAGCACAATGATCGCCGCATCCTCCTGCATGGCCGTGCCGATTTCCTGCAAGGTCATCTGCAAATCACCATCGCCAGCGAGGCACACGACGTCGCGCTTCGGATAGGCCAGCTTTGCGGCAATGGCGGCGGGAAGGCCGTATCCCATCGAGCCGGAGGTCGGCGCGACCTGTGTGCCATAGCGGCGAAAGCGATGAAACCGATGTAGCCATGTCGCGAAATTTCCCGCCCCGTTCGTCATCGTCGCATCGGGGCCAAGAACCGAACGCACATGCGTCACCACATGGCCCAGCGTCACTGCACCGGGCGCTTCGGGCGGCGTATCGGTCCATGCGAGGTAATCCGAATGGGCGATTTCCGGCTCACTGGCCCAGGGCAGGCTCTCAGGCGCATCATGCTCCAGCGCGCGGGTCAGGAACCCGCCGGGAGTGGCATTGATCGGCAGGTTCGGCGCATAGATGCGGCCCAGTTCTTCCGGCCCCGGATGCACATGCACGATACGTTGCTCCGGGTTGGGCGAAGCAAGCATCGTGAAGCCCTGTGATGGATTTTCCGAAAACCGGCACCCCAACAGGATCAGCAAATCACTATCGGTAACCCGTTGTTTCAGCTTTGGATTAATGCCAAGGCCCACATCCCCCGCATAGCAGAAATGCTCATGGTCGAAAAGCTGTTGCCGTCGGAACGACACCCCCACCGGCAGCATCCAGCGTTCCGCCCAAATCCGCAGCGCCCGCGCGGCCTCCGGGTTCCAGCGTGAGCCACCGGCGATCACGAAGGGACGGGCCGACATTTTCAGCAATGATGCCAGCCACTCCATCTGTACTTCGCTTGGTGCGGCCTCGGCCACCTCCACCCGCCGGGCAGGGGGCGCATTCACTGCATCGCGCAGCATGTCTTCGGGCAGGGCGATAACCACGGGGCCGGGGCGGCCCGACATCGCCACATGCCATGCGCGGCTGATGATTTCGGGGATACGTGCGGCATCCTCAATCTGCTCCACGCGCTTGGCGATGCCACCGAACATCTGGCGGTAATCGACCTCCTGAAAGGCATCTCGCCCCGTATGCTCCCGCGCAATCTGGCCTACGAACAGGATCATCGGCGTTGAATCCTGCTGCGCGACATGCACTCCGGCGGCGGCATTTGTCGCCCCCGGCCCGCGCGTCACAAAGCACACGCCCGGACGCCCCGACAGCTTGCCATCGGCCTCGGCCATCATCGCCGCCCCGCCTTCCTGCCGCGCGACGATGCTGCGAATATCGGCATCATAGAGCGCATCAAGCACGGCCAGATAGCTCTCGCCGGGAACGCAGAACACGCGTTTTACCCCCTGCTCCGCAAGGCAGGCAACCAGCAGTTCCCCTCCGGTCATGGTCCGCTCCGTTCGATTGTTCGTTACTGAAGCACCAGACCATTACCGGGCGAAAGGATCAAGCGTTCGCCAATCGCGGATTTTTGCGCTTCCGCTCTGTTTCGCTCTTTAATTGCCCACACGCCGCCATGATGTCTTCACCGCGTGGGGTGCGGATGGGGGAGGCATATCCCGCGCGCATGACGACCCCCGCAAATGCCTCGATTTTTGCCCAGTCGGAGCGTTCATAGGGCGCGCCGGGCCACGGGTTGAACGGGATCAGATTCACCTTGGCAGGGATGCCTTCCAGCAGTTTGACAAGGCGTTTTGCGGCGGCTTCGGAATCGTTCACGCCCTTGAGCATTACATATTCAAACGTGATCCGCTCGGAATTGGACAGCCGCGAATAGGTGCGGCAGGCATCCATCAGCGTCTCGATATTCCACTTCTTGTTGATCGGGACCAGCCGGTCGCGCACTGGGTCTGTCGTCGCGTGCAGCGAGATGGCGAGCAGCGTGCCGATCTCCTCCCCCGCCCGCTCGATCAGCGGTACGACACCAGATGTCGAAAGCGTGATCCGGCGGCGTGAGAGCGAAATGCCCTCCGGGTCCATCGCAATCTTCATTGCATCGCGCAGATTGTCGAAATTATAGAGCGGCTCGCCCATACCCATCAGCACAACGTTCGAGAGAAGCCGCGTTTCGTCTTTTGGTGCGCCGCGCACGGGCCATTCGCCAAGGTCATCGCGGGCGACAAGGATCTGCCCGACGATTTCGGCGGCGGTCAGGTTCCGCACCAGCGTCTGTGTGCCGGTATGGCAGAACGAGCAGGTGAGGGTGCAGCCGACCTGAGACGAGATGCAGAGCGTCCCCCGATTTTCTTCGGGAATGTAAACCGTCTCGACCTCATGCCCGCCCTCGATCCGCAGCAGGTATTTGCGGGTTCCATCGGCGCTGACCTGTTTGGTCACGATCTCCGGGCGCTCGATGACAAACTCCGCTGCCAGCATCGCGCGGATTTCCTTCGACACGTTGGTCATGTCGGCAAAGTCGGTGATCCCCCAGTGGTACACCCATGCCCAGACCTGCCCAACACGCATTTTTGCCTGTTTTTCGGGAATGCCACGTTCGACGAACGCGTCGCGCATCCCCTCGCGGGTCAGGCCGATGATATTGGGCAACCCCGCCTTCGTGCGGGGCAGGGCGAGGAGGTCGGGGGTAATCGCTGTCTGGGTCATGGGGCAGTATATAAGGGGTTGGGCGAAAGGATGCACGGATGATTCTGGCGGGTGTCAGTTGCGGCGCCGAAATAGCCTTCCATCAGTAACAGCCAACCCCAGCGCGATCAGTCCGAATCCAATCCAGGCCACGGGCGGCAATCGCTCGCCAAGGAACGCCGCCCCCAGCGCCACCGCAAAAGGTGGAACCATCAGCGTGACCAGCATCAGGTTCGCGGCCCCCGCCCGCACGAGAATGCCGAAATAAAGCAGATAGGCAAAGGCCGTGGCGAGCCATGCGATCCCCAGCAGCGCCCCCCAGACCGGCAGGGAGTAATCGAACATCGGTACGCCCTCAAAGATCAGGGTCAGCGGAATCATCAACACCGTGCTGCCCGTCAGCATCCCGAAGGCGTTCACTTCTGGCGCAATGCCTTTCAGCGCCACTTTCCCCCAGACGCTCGCAAAGGCATAAGAGAGCGTGGCCCCCAGAATGGCGAGCTGCGCAAGATCGCGCAGGTCCAGCCCGGCCAGTACCTCCGGCCCCACAATGACCGCCACCCCCAAAAGACCCAGCGCCGCCCCGGCGACCTTACCCATGGTCAGGCGCTCATCGGCCAGCAGTAATCCGGCCACCACCGCCCCGAACATCGCCGTCATTCCATTGAGGATCGAGGCCAATCCGCCTTCCAGATATTTTTGTCCCCAGACGATCAGCGAGAACGGCACAACATTGTTCAGCGCCCCCATCACCAGATACGCCCCCCAGACGCGCGGATCTCGCGGCAGCGCCAACCCCTTCCACCACAGCACGACCCCTAGCACCGGCACGGCCCAGAAAACCCGGTGCAGCACGATGGTCAGCGGCGTTTCTTCGGTCAGCGCAATTTCCACGAAAAAGAACGACCCGCCCCAGACCGCCGCCAGCGCCAGCATCATCACCCATGCCATGCCGGTCATCGAAGCCTGTGTGTTCATGGGGGCATCCTCGCAACGCTTTTCCCGACAGGTCGCACAACGACACACCATCCGCCACCCGTTTCCTGCGCTGTCGGGCGCGAAATCGTGGTCGCGGGGTAGCCTGAAAACACGGGCTTTGTGCTGTATCAGGCAGCAAGTCGCGCATCATGGACGTCGCTTCTCCAGCGAAAACCTGTCACAACTCAAGCAGTTTCGATGGGGGTTTTTGGCGCTCTCAAACGCAGCGCTTTCCGTTTAAATTAGAGCGTCGGCAAAAACGATCGTTTTCGACCGATAGGTTATGGCAGGGGGTTTTTGGTCGAAGCGTCGTCGGAGAACATTGAATGAAACGGCTTGACATCGCCACTATAAATCGAGATATCTCGATTTATGGACCTTGAGAGATCGATAGCCGCCTTGAACAATCCTGCCCGGCGCAGGATTCTGGAATGGCTGAAAGACCGTTCGAATTTCCCACCTGCCCTGCCGGAACATGCCGACCTCGATGGCGTTTGCGTCGCCTACATTCAGGAGAAGGCGAAACTCTCGCAGTCCACAATCTCCAACTACATGGGGCTGCTGAAGCAGGCGGGCTTTGTGGTCGCCGAGCGCCACGGGCAATGGACGTTCTACCGCCGTGATGAAGAGAATATCCGAGCGTTCCTCACCGCTGTTCAAGACGAACTCCTGAAGCCGTAGTGCCGGAGAAGCGAACCACGCTTGAACGAGCGTACCCAAATAAACCGCAATATCGAAATATTACGATGGAAAGATGAAATGAGCCAGAACGATCAAGATGCGAAAACGATTCTCGGGCAGCCATTGGAACTGCCCTGCGGCGTTCAACTCAAAAACCGAATTATCAAATCAGCAATGTCCGACTCCCTCGGTGACGGGGTTGGCAATCCGACCGAGGCGCAGCTGCGGCTCTATGAGAGATGGGCCGAAGGAGGCGTCGCGCTGTCCCTAATCGGCGAGGTACAGGGAAGTCCGCACTTTCCCGAGAAGCCGGGGAACCTCGTTTTGTGGCCGGATGCCGATATGTCCGCCATGCGCGCTCTGGCGAAACGTGGATCGGTCAACGGAGCGCATATCTGGCCGCAACTCGGCCATGCTGGAGCGCTTGCACATGCGCCTATCAGCAAGCCAAAGGGGCCGTCGCCCTTGGATGTCGAAGGGCTACAGTGTGAAGGCATGTCCGCTGAAGACATTGCCGATCTGCCAGCCGCCTATGCTCGCGCCGCCACTCTTGCGAAGGAGGCGGGATTTGGTGGTGTACAAATCCACGCGGGCCACGGTTTCCTGTTCAGTCAGTTCCTATCGCCTCTCTTCAATCACAGGACCGACGCCTATGGCGGTTCGGTTGAAGGACGGTTCCGCATTATCCGCGAGACTATTGATGCTGTGCGACAGGCGGTTGGCGCGTTTTTCCCTGTCGGCATCAAGATCAATTCGACGGACAAGCTGGTTGGAGGGCTGACTGAGGACGATGCGTTAAAGGTGGTGCGGTTGCTTGACCAAACTTCCATCGACCTGATTGACGTAAGCGGCGGAACGTATTTTCCCGGTGCGGCGTCCAGTTCCGATAGCGTGTCTTCGTCCGGGCCGTATTTCTTCGACTTTGCGCGGCGCACCAAAGAAGCGACAGCTATCCCGATCATGCTGACGGGCGGGTTCGAGACCAGAGATCAGGCGACTCGCGCTTTGCAGAGCGGCGCGGCGGATGCAGTCAGCCTAGCCCGTGCGCTCGTACTTGATCCCTCCCTCGCCAATGCTTGGTTGAGTGATGCGGGTGGCGATCCAGATTTTCCCGTCTTTAATGCACCGCCCCGAGGGGGTGTCACCGCTTGGTATTCCATGCGCCTGACCGCGCTCGGTGAAGGCAACGAAGATCAATTCAGCCAGATTCCTGCCCAATCTCTGGAAGCCTACGAAGAACGAGATGCGGGGCGCTCGGTGAGGTGGCTTAAACGGTTCTCGTAGCCGTCAAAGCGCCAAAACCCATACGTTTTTGACTACGCCAGAATCCACCGTTTTTGACCGCCCCCGCCGTTTCGCATCTTCCCAACTTTCGCAATACAGCATCGATTCCCCTGCCCTGCCCTGCCCTGCCCTGCCCTGTACTTGATGTAGGATCACTCTTCGCGATGGTGCTCCTGTTCCTTGCGAGCCAGCCCGCGCCCTTTCTCCACCGCATCCGCGCCATAGCGTGCGCGCACTGCGTCCATTGCCCGCTCTGCTTTTGCGCGCAGGGGCGCTTGTGGGTCGAACAGGTCCACCGACCCATCCCCGGTTTCTTCGGCGGATGATAGCCCCGAAACCCCGATTCCGATCAGGCGAAAGGCCCGTCCTTCGCCCGCCTTGTTCAGCATCTCCCGCCCCGCGCGGTAGATCACATCGGCAAGCTGCGTCGGCGCGGTCAGCGAATGACTGCGCGTCACCAGCCGGAAATCGCCGGTCTTGAGCTTCAGTGTCATCGTCCGCCCCGCATAGCCCTTGGCCTTGCAACGCGCGGAAACCTTCTCGGATAACCGCCACAGATGCCCGTCGAGCAGGTCTATATCGGCAATATCCCCGGAAAATGTCGTCTCTGCCGAGATGCTCTTGGTCGCCTCGCGCGGGTTCACGGTG